>JAFDHG010000018.1 GCA_019308925.1 Deltaproteobacteria bacterium | reverse complement strand
CTGTGGATTCATTGGATGATTGGCGTCGTACCCATAACTGTGGCGAGCTGAGAAGGAAGGACGCCGGTGCCCAAGTCGTCTTGATGGGCTGGGTTCAACGTCGAAGGGATCATGGGGGGTTAATCTTTGTGGATTTGCGGGACAGGTATGGGGTGGTTCAGGTAGTCTTTAATCCTGATATAAACCCCCAGACACATACCAAGGCCCACTCTGTACGGAGTGAGTACGTCATCGCGGTCCAGGGGAAGGTGGCGCTGAGGCCGCAGGGGACGGCGAACCCCCGTCTGGCCACAGGGGAGATAGAGGTGGTGACTCATGGGTTAAAGATCCTCAATGAATCCAAGACACCCCCTTTTCCCATCGAGGATGAAGCTGAGGTGGCGGAGAACGTAAGACTCAGATATAGGTATCTGGATCTCCGCAGGCAGAGGCTACAGGAGAACCTGATCCTGAGGCAGCGGGCGGCCAAGGTGGTGAGGGACTACCTTTCCTCTCAGGGCTTCCTGGAGATCGAGACCCCCTTCCTCACCCGCAGTACCCCCGAGGGGGCCAGGGACTATCTCGTCCCCAGCCGCCTTAATCCCGGCAGCTTTTATGCCCTCCCCCAATCTCCCCAGCTATTTAAACAACTCTTGATGATCTCCGGGTTCGACCGTTATTTTCAGATCGTCAAGTGCTTCCGAGATGAAGACCTCAGGGCTGATCGCCAGCCGGAGTTTACCCAGATTGATGTGGAGGTGTCCTTTGTAGATGCCGAGGACGTTCAGGAGTGTATCGAGGGGATGTTGGAGGTCCTCTTTCGCGAGATCTTGGGGGTTGAGCTCAAAAGGCCCTTTCCCAGGATGAGCTATCAGGAGGCGATTTCCAGGTACGGCCTAGACCGTCCTGACATACGCTTTGGGATGGAGCTAGTTGAGATCACCGATGTGGCCTCTCGTTCGAATTTTCAGGTGTTTACCCAGGCTATAGAGGGAGGAGGTATTGTCAAGGGGATAAACTTAAAGGGTGGTGGAGAACGATCCCGCAAGGAGATCGATGAACTCGTCGAGGTGACAAAGGTCTATGGCGCCGGGGGGTTGGCTTGGGTAAAGGTGGAGCCTGAAGGTTGGGTATCCCCTATTGTCAAATTTTTCCAACCCGAAGATATACAGGAGATGAACGCCAGGATGGGGGGGGGACCAGGGGATCTCCTTCTCTTTGTGGCCGATAGGGCCAAGGTAGTAAATGAGGCCCTGGGTCATTTGCGGCTGCATCTGGCCAGGGAGAGGGGATTGATGGAGGAGGGGACCTATCAATTCGTGTGGATTGTCGATTTCCCCTTATTGGAATATGATGAAGGTGAGGGAAGGTATACGGCTGTACATCATCCCTTCACCGCCCCCAAGGATGAGGATGTGGCGCAACTCAAAGATGCCCCCCTGGAGGTCAGGGCCAAGGCCTATGACATTGTCCTTAATGGCGCGGAGATCGGAGGGGGGAGCATAAGGAACCACCGTGGGGATATTCAGAGGTTGATCTTTGAGATCTTGGGGATCGGGCCTAAGGAGGCCGAGGCCAAGTTCGGGTTTCTCTTAGAGGCCCTTGATTATGGGTCCCCACCCCATGGAGGTATTGCCTTAGGCTTTGATAGACTAGTGATGTTGCTGTGTGGTGCAGAGACTATCAGGGAGGTTATCCCCTTTCCCAAGACTCAGAGGGCTACCTGCCTCCTCACCGATGCCCCCGCCAATATAGACCCGCAACAGTTAAAGGAGCTTCACCTAAAGGTAGAGATCTGAATTCTTTATCCTTTTTCTTCCTTTCTTATCTTTAAAAGGATTTTATCCTTGGGGCGGATGAGGTTTCCTCTGATATTGTTCCAGCACCTTATTTCCTCGATATATAGATTATACATGCGGGCGATATCCCATAGGGTATCCCCCTCCTTCACCACATAGAGGATTTCCTCGAGGGAGGCCTTGCCTTTTTCCGGGGCCTGCCTCTTTACCTCGACCTTCTTCTTCCTTCCCTTCTTTTTTATGGAGAGGGCCTTGTCAGCGGGGATGGGGATGATGATGTAGGTTCCCGCCCTAAGGTGTTTCGGATTTCTGATATGGTTGATCTGCATAACGGGTCTTATCCCTGTTCTATATCGTCTGGCGATTTGGGAGAGGGTCTCACCCATCCTCACCTGATGTCGTCGAAAGGTTATCCTCTCTAAGGGCTTGAGTTGAGAGAAGTTTGTTAAAAAGACCTCTTTTTTTCCGGCGGGTATCTTTACCTGGTAGCCAGGATAATCAGGGGGGGTACACCACCTCTTTAGCTCCGGGTTTAGGGCACGAATTGTCTTATAATCTACACCACAGCAGCGGGCAATTACCCTCAGGTCCGTAGCGTCGGGGATTTCTACCTTTTCGTAGCGGATAGGTTCGTCGTACTCTATGTCGGTGAAGCCATATTTCTCAGGTTCTTTGGCAATAAGGCCGGCGGCGATCATCTTGGGGACAAAGTTCTTGGTTTCCATTTTCAAGTACCTGTATTTGGTCAATTCCCAGAAGTCCTCTGTGCGGTAACGCCTTATGGCCCGGGAGATCTTTCCCTCTCCCGCATTGTATCCCGCTGCAGCCAGATACCAGCAGTTGAACCGGTCGTAGAGGTCCTTCAGATACCTGGCGGCGGCGATGGTGGACTTTTCTGGGTTTCTTCGCTCATCTATCCACCAGTTGACCACCAGGCTGTATCTCTTTCCAGTCCGATAGACAAACTGCCAGGGCCCCGATGCCCTACGGCGTGAGTAGGCCTTGGGATTGAAACCACTTTCGATCATGGCCAAATAAACCAGGTCCTCGGGCAGTCCGTTTTCCTTTAAGAGCTCTTTCATCATCGGGATGTATTTGCCGGACCTCTTCAACCAGAGGGCAAACTCCTTTTTGTGCGTGGTCTTAAAGTACTCTATGAAGTACTCTACCCGATCATTTACCACGATGGGGATATCAAAGGTGACCTCCTTTTCCCCCTCACCTATCTCCAGAGGGGGTTTCTCCTGCACCTCTGCCTCCTCTTGAGGAGGAATTTGCAGAGAAGGCTCATAGCTCCTTTCATCGGGCTTGTCCTCTTCAGTTTGATCTGAGGGCTCAAGAGATTGAAGGGGGGGAGATGGAACTGCAATGGTGGAAGGAGGAGGTTCTTCTTTTTTCAGGAAATTGGGGCTACAGGCCACTAAGGAGAAAAACAAGGTGCAGACCAACCAAAGAGATCCCTTCACATTTACCTCCATTGCCGATGGTTGAAGATGGCGATAGCTTAACGGAGGGGAAATTCCTTGTCAAGAATTTTTGTCAAGAAAATTATGGCAAGAAAGGGGATCATCCCCTTTTTAGGTTATATTTTTTATCTTATTGTATAAAGGGTGACGCGATCAATCCCCAATATCTCAGCGGATTTTTGGATATTCCAAGCAGGACCGCCAGAGAGGCGGTCCTGCAAACCTCCTTTCTTATCTTACTATTTGCTCTTCTTGTTCAATTGCCCATTCAGGTGGATGGCGCATTATAGGCATCCTGTTTATAATCCATCTGAATACCCATATCTCCGCAAATATTATGGCAAGGGTCGTCTCAATCTCCATCCAGTGGGGAACGTAGTGTACAGGTAAAGGCACATACCATTTAAACGCAATGATGGTGTAGTTGAGCCTGTTGATGATGATCCCGACCATGGTCAAAACAGCAGCCACACGGATGACAGTGAGGTTTCTATCTATTGCACCCCGTAGGAATAGGAAGCATGGGATAAGTACCAACCCGATGACCTCTACCAGATACCAGTAGCCCCATGGGGTATGTATGTATGGCCAGTGCTGGCCGTGCATGAATATAAGGACCTTCAGAAAGAAATAGGCAAGCATCGTACATGCGCATCCCTTTGCCAGGCCTACGAGTATATCGTTATATTTTGTGTGATATTCGTGGTCTAGTTGATCACTGAAGACCCTGTGGCTTATTGTTCCTTCAAATATTACCAAGGAGAGCCCTGCGAATATGCTGGAAATAAAGAAGAGGATCGGGATAAACTGTGTATACCAGAGGGGATGGATCTTGCCCCTTGCCATCATAAATAGTGCCCCGAGACCTGATTGGTGCAATGTTGAAAGGGTGATGCCAAAGATTACCGCTCCGAGGGTAAGGGCCCTAAGGATCCTCCTGATCATCTTCCACCCAAGCCATTCTGCAAGTGCTGGAGAGATTTCAATAAACTCTGCTATCATATAGAGCAGAAAGTGCCAGGCAACGAGGAACAGCACTGAGCTCAGCCCGAATTTGTTTCCAATGATCGGATTAAAGATGTGCCATGGACGACCGAGATCAACTACTAGTGCACCGGCATAAAAGACGTAGGCGAGGAAGCCATTGAGGACTGTTGCCCTTATGATGGAATGATATTTTTCCGATCGGAGTATATAGACCACAAAGGTGAGCACATATGCACCCCCTGCAAAGGCAACACCTGTCATGACATCGAATCCGATCCATACTCCCCAGGGAAACTCCTGAGAGAGGTTGGTAATGGAGCTCAGTCCCTTCACCATCCGGTATGCAATAAGGATGACACCGAGGAGCATGACAGGGGCAGAGATGACATTGAAGGGGGTGAGGATCTTTCCCTTTGGTTTTAATTCTCCACGGATAAAGACCATAAAGTCCTTGATGCTCTTGATTTCTGGTGTCGCTGTTTTCCCGTTCATCTCGTTTCTCCCTCTCTTCCTATCTCTTCTTCCCTTTTTGTTATATAGCTCACTCCCATCAGGAACATAGGCCAGAGGATCAGCACGATGGGGACCGCATAGAGAAAGCCCGTGGAATATTCTGGATAGGCGATCGTTCCGAGGTCTGTCCTGAAGCCTATCTGCTCAAATGGGACTGCTGAAAGATAGAGCCATTCAGTGCCACCCACTTCATATTCTCCATAAATGTGGTGAACATATTTTTCTGGTCTCTGATATATTCGCCTTTTTGCCTCTTCAACGAGTTCCCTCCTTGTGCCAAAGACCAGTGCCTCCTGTGGACAGGCCTCAACACAAGCAGGCTGCTCTCCTTGTTTGAGCCTCTCCCAGCAGAGGTTGCACTTCTGGATCCTGGGATTCCAGCTATTGTATTCAAACTTTGGGATGTCAAAGGGGCAGGAGACCATGCAGTACCTGCAGCCCATACAGTTTTCATCCCAGGTGACAGGTCCTTGCTTTCTTTTTTTCATTGCCTTCACCAGGCATGCTGCAACACAGCCAGGCTGACTACAGTGCATACATTGCCTCTTTACAAAGACCTCTCCTTTTTTAGTCTCATAGCGATTGACAACTGTCCATTGTGTCACTGATGTGTCCCGCCTCTTCTCAAATACGGACTCATCGCTTATATCAGGGACTGGCAGATCATGTGCCTCTGCGCATGCCTCCTCACAGCTACGGCAGCCGATACACCGAGTGGTGTCAACAAGGACACCCACAAACTCCTTTCCCCCAACAACCCCTTCAGCCTTAAGCCTACTCGCTGTCAAAGTAGTCCCAGCTGTCCCTAATATGCCTGCCCCTAAGGTCTTGAGAAATCTTCTCCTATCCATTTAAGCCTCCTTCCCAATTTATTCACATGTTCCCATCAGATGGAACCTGTATTCTTCTGAGAATGATCCTCTTGGATCATCCTCAATTATTATGGCAGGGTGCATACTGCTTACCATGTTCACCTCCACCAGAAGCAGGAGTTCATTTAAAAGTTCCTCAACGGAATACCTCATTGGGCACCACCCCTTTTGGCGTGACAGTCCGTGCATCCCATCGGGCCGCTCTCAGCGTCCCGATGGCAGCCAAGACACTGCATGTGATAGGCCCCCTTTAAACCCAGTTTGCTCTTATTTTCGGGATCAAGAGGAGTAGTATGACAATCAGAACAGGCAAGGGTTTCCCCTGGTGGAGTATGATGACACGCGGCGCAACTTTCGGCCACCTCTGTATGCATCTCATGAGAGAAGATTACCGGTTCATATCTCTTAGAAATGCTGTCCAAGGTTAGGGTCTCAAGTCCCTCTATTTGGCTGGAAATTGCCAAGACCTTACTCTTGCTCGCATATGCGGCGACAAAAAGACAAATTCCAATCCCTAAAATGAGCTTAAACGATCTCATTTCTCTATTCCCTCCCTTCCTTAGTTTATCGTGAAAAATATCACGTAAAAAGAGGCTGGTCAAGACTTTTAAAGAAACCGGATCTATTGTCCTGTCCTTGAGGTATAAAATTAGATGGACAAAGAGTTCTTCCCCACAGCAGAGGAATAAGATGAAAAAGGACCCCCGAGAGGCGGACCTGCAAAGATAAGGAGGGATAAACGTCCTTATGCTGTCAGAAGGAATTCTTTTGCAAGCCTATCCCATTCGTCAGGGGAGAGGTTTTTGGCAATCCCTGACACAGGGAGACCTTCCTCTTGATAGACAACGCCGAGATCACCTGCCACCCTCCCTCGGAGGGCATCAACTGTTTCCCCCATCCATGCCCTTGCGAGCTTACCAGTGAGGAGGTTCTTGAGGTCTGCCTTTATCTTATCGGCCTTGACCATTACAAGCCACCCCTTCTCATATGGATCCTGAGTTATGACACTGGGGTCTCTCAAAACATCTTTGTTGATTGCAACGACCTCTCCGTTTACAGGAGAGATCATATCGATCGTTTTTGCATCGAAACCGAGGCTCCATCCTACCTCACCCTGTTCAATCCGTGAACCAATGGGGGGAAGGTTTACAGTGGTGGGTCTGCCAACGAGTTTCTGGGCGAAATCGTCCACTCCAATCTTCACAATCCCGTGACCCTGTGGCATTGCCCAGCTATGCCCCTGGTGATAATATCTCTCCTCCGGGAGGTGGAACCATTCAGCGATCGCAGGAATCAGCCGTTCAGTAGCAAACCGGTATGCTGCCCGTGTGGGTGTGGGTGTAGTCAAAGCCATCCAGAAGAGAATTAGTATCAGAAGAAAATCAATTACAAGTAGATATTCAATACCTTTTGTCAGAAAGATATCCACATACGAGAAAGCTCCCATTGCTAAACTCCTTCTCTTATGGTTTTAACTTTTCCCTATTGCGCCTCCTGAATGTCTGCATCAGGAGTGCCGCCTCTCAGTGAGGCGCAGTGGGGGGCCTCTCTTCTACCTCCCTTTTCTCCTCTTCTGTTTTCTCCTCTTCTGTGGCCTCCTTCAGGGCCTTATGTTCCTTTCTGGCTTCTATACCACCTCCGAGGGTCTTAGCCATGGAGTAAAAGGTGATATAGATACCATAGGCCAAGATGAACAAGACCAACACAGCCCCTATTATGACCAGTATTAATGTAGTCATTGTTTCTAGCATTTTTTATCTCTCCTTTTTATCTTACGCTCAAATCAACCCTTTCAAGGCATTTTTCCAATAAGCGAGAACATCCACGAAATCACTATCAGTATAGCTCAAAAACTGGGTCGCAAGGTGTGTCCTTTTATAATGGTGTCTTCATCTCTGCCCGGTAGAACGATGATGATGCTGACGTCTCGAAACAGATCCGAATGGAAAGAATGTCAAAAGGATCTTCTCTACCGTCACCTCGATGGTCAGTCCTAGTCGCCACGCCTGATCTTGGCCACCTCCTCGATAGCCATGGTCAACTGCCTGGCAATGTAGAAGGTTGCCACGATAGCTATCACCACAGCCACGACGAATGCGACCAGCATAATGATGATCGCCGTTCGTGTCCGGGCCGCGCATTCCATCATGTCCTTAAAAGTAGCTGCACGCAGTGACCTCACCAGAGCGATGAGGGAATCAGCGCCTCCCCGGCCCTTGCCTCTCATGATAGCATCCGCTGCCTGCTGGCCCTGAGCCTGATACACCGGCAGGGCCTGTTCCCAGGCATCGTTGAAGTCAGCGTACTCGCGTTTGAAGTCATCATAGAACTTCCTTTGTTCGTCGGTTATATCCGGTCCTTTCAGGACTTTCTCGAGCATAGGCTTCCAGATTGTCTCCAGCCGGTTCTTTTTGTAGTTGAACTTCTCAATCTCCTTGTAGAAGGTCTCCTGATCCGTGCCACGCAAGAGCAGGTTTTTCGTGGCCCACACCATCTCGTCAAAGTTGCCCCGGATGCCAAAGGCAGCCAGGGCTGCGGTCATCTCGTGCTCGGACATGTCCCTGAGGCAAGCGCCCGACCTGTTCAACTGGTAGAGGCCGAAGCCCCCGGCCAAGACCATCACCACCACCACCACCACGAAGGCCAAACCCAGTTTCTTTCCGATACTTAGTTTCATTTTGCTTTCCTCCTTGTGGTTATAAATTTCTCAGCATCTCCAGCATGATCTGCTGGAAGTGCACTCGCTTCTCCTCGTCCTTGGTATCAGCGCTGACCCGTCCAAACGCCCGAACTCAACAAATTCAAGGTATCCAGTAACGGTACTTTGACCACGTTGCCACTCAGTACTTCAGGCATTGTTTACCTCCTTTCTTCATAGTGTTTTCAGCAAATTTCAGGATGTTTCGTCCACCTTGTCTTGTACCACCTCCTTTTGTACGGCCCTGGCCTCAAACTGGTTCTCTCTCCCGCTGTCACCCTTCAAACGGGCCATTAGCCTGAGAATGGCAATTTGAATAATAGCCCATTTCAGGGAGTATGTCTATACCAAATCACCGTCGTAACCATCTCTTTTTTCGTGATAGCCCCTCAAGCAGCATGTCGGGCATTCTCCTTGTACCGTTCATGCCAATAGGCCTCCCATTCCCCATTGAGCTTTAAAAGCCTCAGTTTGAGAAAAGGTGAGCTATTTTATATTACATCACGAAATTGGAGATGCTTCCTGTCAAGTGAGTGGTGGCGAGAAAGCGACTAACCCTTTTTTAGGTTGTATTTTTTGATCTTATTGTAGAGGGTGACGCGGTCTATTCCTAATATCTCAGCTGATTTTTGGATATTCCAATTGTTTTCGTCTAGGATTCTTAATATATGTTGTTTTTCAATGGCTTTGAGGCCCTTTTCTTCTAATGATGGCAAAAGAACTTCTTCCTTCATTACCTGAGGGGATAGATGCAGTTCCTCTGCCTTGATGAAATTCCCCTTGGTGATGACCAGGGCGCGTTCTATTACATTCTCCAGCTCCCGCACATTGCCCTGCCAGTCGTATTTCATCAAGATGTCCAAAGCCTCTTCCGAAATCCTTTCGACCCTTTTCCCCATCTCTATGTTAAACTTCTCTATAAAGTGATGGACCAAGAGGGGGATATCTTCCTTTCGTTCCCTCAGGGGGGGTATATCTATGGAGATGACGTTCAGGCGGTAGTAGAGGTCATCTCTGAATGTTCCCTCCTCCACCGCCCCTCTCAGGTCCCGATTGGTAGCGGCGATGATGCGTACATCGACCTTGATCGGTCTTGTCCCCCCCACCCGGGTGAACTCCTTCTCTTGTAAGACCCGGAGGAGATTGAGTTGCAACTTGGGGCTTATGTCTCCAATCTCATCCAGGAATATGGTACCGCCATCGGCAAGCTCAAACTTTCCCTTTTTCTGCGCTATGGCATCGGTAAAGGCCCCTTTCTCGTGTCCGAAGAGCTCACTCTCGAGCAAGGTCTCGGTCAGGGCGACACAGGAGACAGGTATGAAAGGTCCTGTAGTCCGCAAGCTCTCATTGTGGATTGCCCTTGCCAGGAGCTCTTTCCCCGTGCCACTTTCGCCGAGTATCAAGATGTTGGAGTTGCTCTTGGCGATGGTGCGGGCCAATTCAAAGACCTCTTGCATCTTGCGACTCTTGCTCATCAGGTCGTGAAATTGATACTGTTTTTTTAGTTCCTTGCGCAGATAGGATATCTCCTTTATCAACTTTTGGCTCTCAATCAACCTCTTGATAAGCAAGGATATCTCCTCGGGGTTGAAGGGTTTGACCAAGTAGTCATAGGCCCCCGTTTTTATGGCCTGCACGGCCGTGTGGACCGTAGCATAGGCGGTGATGATGATCACCTGGACCTGGGGCTGGATCTCTTTTATCTTTTTCATCAACTCCAGGCCATCCATCTTGGGCATCTTTAAATCCACCAGGGCGATGTCCCAGGTCTTCTCCTTGATCTTTTCCAAGGCCTTGAAGCCATCCTCAGCGGCCTCCACCTGGTATCCATCCTCTTGCAGCCAATCGAGCAGGGAGCTTCGCACTATCTCTTCATCATCGACCACCAATATTTTCACTTCTCTTTTCATTCCCTATCTCCGCTGTGGATGTTAACCCCCTATTTTCCCTCCCTCGAAGCACCTTTTTATAATCTTATAAATCTCGATACAAAGCTGTTATCACTTCTGCAAAACTTTTAACTCTATATAATTTCTAAGCATTTCACTTGATCACTGGAATCCTTGACCCCTTGAATCCTTTCAGTCCCACCAGCTAAATGGGAGAAGATTAGTCCCTCAACTACTCATCCGGCTGGAGGGCTTGTCTCAGTTACCTTGACCTGTGTGGGTAACTTGATGATGAAGGTGGTACCCTCGTCCACTTTGCTCTTTACCTCGATATTGCCCTGGTGGGAGTTGATGATCCCATATACCACCGATAGCCCCAGCCCTGTGCCCTTCTCCTTGGAGGTAAAGAAGGGGTCAAAGATCTTGGGCAGATCTTCTTTTGCGATACCTGCCCCATTGTCCATAATCTCCAGCTTCACCACTTTTCCCTTGTCTGAAAAGGCGGTGGTGATGGTCAATCTGCCCTCATTTTGCATGGTCTCGCAGGAGTTGAGGATGATATTGAGGAAGGCCTGCTTCAACTGCATCGGGTCGGCCATAATGGGGGGGAGCTGGCCAAACCTTTTCTCCACTTTGATCTCTTGCAGGGCTATCTGATTGGCCAACAGGGAGATGGCCTCCTCCACTACCATATTGATATCCACATCGGGCTTCAGGGAGGGTTCCCTCTGTCGGGCAAAGTCGAGGAGGTTTCTCACGATGCTGCTGCACCTCTCTGTTTCCCTCTCCATGATCGTCAGATAGGAGAGGAACTTAGGGATCTCCCCCTCCTTGAAGGCCCCCTCAGTCAGCTTCCTCTCGATCAGCTTGGTGTAGGTCAGGATCCCATTCAAGGGGTTGTTTATCTCATGGGCGATAGTGGCGGCCAACTTCCCGATGGAGGCCAGCTTCTCCGATTGTAAGAGCTGATATTGGACCGCCTTCAGCCTCTGGGTCATCTTGTTGAAGGATTCGGCCAGTTGTCCAATCTCATCCTCGGAGCGGGAGGGGATGGTGTGGTCAAAATCCCCTGCCGCCACCCTGGTCGTCCCCTTGGCCAACTCTTTGACCGGTCGATAGACCGCCCTCTGGATGAACAGACCGATGATAGCAGAGATTGCCAAGATGGTGATGGCCGCAAACAGTATGGTCTTATCCCTGATCTCCTTTACCCTTTTGTCGGTAGCGGCCAGAGACAGCGAGATGTCAAGCACCCCCAAGACCTTCTGCTCACGGGGATGGACATGGCACGCGGCGTTATAGCAATCGGGCTCATTGTAGATAGGGCTTATCATACCCAGAACCCGGTACCCACCAGACCTGAAGATCCTGCTCCTCTTCGGGATCTCCAACCTCTCCAGGGGCTTATCCACGGCATGGCATACGTAGCAGGCCTCGGCCTTTTTGTCCACCATATGCCCCATCTCTTCCTTATCGGAGGAGAACATGATCATCCCCTCTTTGTTGAATATCCTTACCTTCTCTATCTCCTCCTGTGTTCCAATGGTCTCGATAGAGTTGTAGATGGCATCCCGATAGTTGTGCAGCATGTCGAACCTGAGGCTCCTCTTCAGCGTGCCACTCAGATGTTTGGCCCCTAGGATGGCCTCATCGAGCAGGTTTCTCCTCTGGGTGTTTAAGTTGACAGAGGCGAAGACACCTATCACCAGAACCGTAATAACCCCCACCCAAAAGATGAGCTTGACACTCAGTCTGCGATACGGCATAGATCATCTCCTAAATCCTAATAGGAGTTTGCCCTCAATCCCCGCACAAGAAAATCCCTCGGCCCTTTCTTCGGCCTTACGTTGAGGGGGGTGAAACCCCCTCAATCTCCCCCAAAAGAGGAAGTTCCTTTTTGGGGGTTTCAGGGGGCTTTGCCCCCTGAAGTAAAGGTTGAAAAAATCTAAAGACCCGAGATGGCTTTTAACCTCAATATTTACCGTGAATGAGTTTCACGGTAAATAAAATATCATAATATCCGCTCAAAATCCAAGGGATAACAAATTCCTGTGGTAATATGAGGAAAGCAGGAGCCAATGGCGGCAAATTTAAGGATCACTTGCTCTTTTCCTCAATTAGTGTATCTCCTTGTACTCTGGATGTTCGCTCAAAACAGGCATTCTATTTACCATCCAGCGAAAGATGAGGATGAAGACAGTAAAGATGGTAAGGACGACGATGTATTCCGTCCACTTGGGGAACTCCCGATGCGGGAGATTCCAGTTGAAGGTGATGAGTGAGAGGTTTAATCGGTTGAGGATCACCCCCACGACAGTGATGATACTGGTGATTCGAATCATGCCCACATTTCTGTAGCGGGCACCCTGGGCGAAGAGGAAACAGGGGAGCAGAACAAAACCGAAGATCTCGAGCTGGAACCAATAGCCATAAGAGGTTGTTAAGAGATTCCAGTGGTGGCCGTGGGCTACACCGATGATCTTAATGGCGAAGTATGCGAACAGGGTGATGGAGGCAGCCCTGCCCAGCCCGACGGTAAGGTTGTCGATCCTATTGAGAAAGTGGTCATCGGACCTGCCCCTGAATGCCTTTTTGCATATCCAAGCCACCAATATTATCATGGACAGCCCGGCCCAGATGCTGGAGATGAAGAAGAATACAGGGATATAGGGCGAATACCATAGAGGGTGGACCTTCCCTGGCATGAGGAGAAAGAGGGCACCGAGGGCCGACTGATGGAGGGTGGAGAGGATCACCCCGAAGATGGTGGCCCCGATGGTGGTGTATAAGGCCCAGCGGCGGAACCTATCCGCACCCAGCCACTCGAAGATGGCGGGGCAGAACTCAACAAACTGGGTGGACAAATAGAGAGCCACATGCCAGGCCACCAGAAAGAGGATAGATTGAGGGCCATAGGAGACAAGCATGGGGTAATAGAGCCTCCAGGAGCGGCCGATATCGGTGAAGATGAAGGCCACAGCGCAGGCATAGCCCAGGAATCCGGTGAGGATGGCCATGCGCACGAGGGGCTTGTACTCTTTGAGCCCAAAGAGATAGACGGCCGAGGCCATGATAAATCCCGTAGCTGAGAGGGGGACAGTGCCCAAAAGCCCAAAGCAGATAAAGAGCCCCCAGGGGTATTCATGGGAGGGGTGCATCACGGCGATCAACCCCTGAAGGTAGCGCATGACATAAAAGGGGATCCCTACGCAGAGGATGCAGGCGACGATGATGTTAAAGGGGGTGATGAGGGACTTTAGATACTCAGCAAAGGTCATCCCGAGAAATATCTTTTCTCTCATCCAAGATCGTAGGGCATAGGCCTCCATTGTCCTGTCACTCATGCTCAGACCTCCTTTCTTCTTCAGCGTTTTCCTCGCGACTGCTAGACCACATATAGAATCCTATCAATAAGGCGGGCCAAAGGATCAGTACCATGGGCACGGCGGAGAGGAATCCCCTGCTGAATTCAGGATAGGGTGTTGTCGCTATATCCGTGACAAACCCAAGCTGTTCAAAGGGGACCGGTGATATATACATCCAACTCGTCCCCCCTGCCTCATGTTCCCCATATATATGGTCCACATATTTGTCTGGATTCTCCAATATCTTTTTGTAAGCTAGCTTGATGAGATCCTTCCTCTTGCCAAAGGTCATGGCCTCCATGGGGCAGGCCTCCACACAGGCAGGTAGTTCGCCTTTTTTGATCTTCTTTTCGTAACACAAGATACACTTTCTCACCTTGGGATAGAGGGGACTGGCATAATCATAGGCCGGGACATAGAAGGGGCAGGCCGCTATGCAATAGCGACAGCCGATGCATACATCCTCATTGTAGATGACCGCCCCTTCCGGGGTCTTCTTCAAGGCCCCTACCAGGCAGGCCGATGCGCAGGCCGGTTCATCGCAGTGCATGCACTGTTTCTTTACAAAGATTGGCCTGTTCTCGTCCTGGGGGTTAGGATAGCGGTTCACCACCGTCCAGGCATTGGGTTCAGGCCTCCTTTCCTTCTCGAAGACGGTCTGATCTTCAAAAGGGACTTCTGGCGGCGGCAGGTTGTTTATCTCATTGCAGGCCTCCTCACAGCTGCGGCACCCGACGCATAGGCTTAGATCGGTCAGCACCCCGTATCTATCAGGCCATCCAGTAAATTCTTCCAGCCCCAGGGCATCTTTGGCCTTGCTGAGGAGACCGATGCCACTGGTGGCAGTTATGGCCTTCAAAAAGCCACGACGGGTGATCTTTATCCTCCCATTCTTTTCTTCTTCCCTCTTCACCATTTTCACCTCCTAAATCGGGGAAAATTGATTTATAAAATCCCTAGTTTGAATCCATTACTTTGCAGCACCCCTTTTGGCGTGACAGTCGGTACATCCCGTGGGACCGCTTTCAGAATCCCGATGGCAGCCAAGACACTGACGATGGTAGGCCCCTTTTAGACCCAGTTTGCTCTCATTTTCGGGATCAAGAGGAGTGGTATGGCAATCAGAACAGGCCAGGGTCTCCTCTGATGGAGTATGATGGCATGTGGCGCAACTTTCGGCCACCTCCGTATGCATCTCATGAGAGAAGATCACAGGTTCATATTTCTTAGAAAGACTGTCTAAGGTCAGGGTCTCAAGCCCCTCAATTGAGGCGGAAGTAGCCAAGACCTTCCTTTGGCTCGCATACGCTGCGACAAAAAGACAAATTACCCCCACTAAGATAAGGGTATACCCCCTCATTTCTCTATTACCTCCTTTCCTAATTATTTGCAGGACCGCCAATCAAGGCGGTCCTGCAAAGAGGGTCTTTTTCCCTCTTATTTATTCCTCAGTGGTCAGAAAAAACTCCTTGGCCACCTCATCCCATCTCTCCGGGGCCAGGTTTTTGGCTATGCCATCTACCAGCACACCACCATCTTGCAGGACCAGCCCGAGGTTGTAGTCGTTCATGTGGGAGGAGAGCTGCCCCCTTGCCTCTTCTATCCACCTTTTGGCCAGCCGGCCCGAGAGGAGGTTTTTCAGGTTGGCCGCGATCCTCGGTGCATGGACTTTCATCAGCCAACCCTTGTCATAGGAGTCCTTGTTTATCCCCTCAGGGGATTTGAGGATGTCTTTGTTAACAGCCACCACCTTGCCATCTACAGGGGAGAGCATGGGGATGGTCTTGGCGTCGACCTGCAGACTCAAACCCCTCTCACCCTGTCTTATGGTGGAGCCCACCTGCGGCAGTTGGACGGAGTTGACCCTTCCCACCAGCTTCTGGGCAAAGTCGTCGATGCCCACGGTGACCACATCCCCTGCGTCCACCTTCGCCCAGGTGTGTCCAGGGTGGAAGAAGAGCCCTTCGGGCAGCAGGAATCCCCCGATCCTCTCCCCGATCCTTCGGGCCATCTCCACCACTCCAACCCGCTCATACTGCGGCGCCGGGACAGAGGTGACAAAGTGCCAAAAGGCGATGAAGGCAAACAGAAAGGCCACTGCAATAAGATACTCTATCCCCTTAGTTACCACCATAAACTCTACCAGGCTATGCATTGTGTGTACCTCCTCCTTTCTCTGACCTTTTTATTTTTTCCTCTCAGGGGTCTTTTTCTCCTCTTTGTCCTCGATCCGATCACCGCCATCCGCCATGGTGAGCCCCAGTTGGGCATCGGGGATCAGGGCGTAGGCCCTTTCTGCGGCCCTCACCCTCTGCTCACCATAGTGCTTGAGCACCTGGAGGCCACCCCCTATGGTCCTCGCCAGGGAGAAGAAGGTGATGTAGACGGCATAGGCCAGGATGACCAGGCCCAACACCGCCCCCACACCCACCATAAATATGGTAGCAATGGTCCCTAACATGGCTTATACCTCCTTTCTTTCTAAAAAGGTTTTTATCAGAATACCCCACTGCTGCGGGTCTATTACCTCTTGCAGATCCCTTAACAGCTCCCCCCCATCACTCATCGTGACACCGATCTCCGTCTGCAGGATACAGTGGAGTCGGTCCACCTCTTTCTCCAACCAATTGCGGGCCTCGCGGCCGGAGAAAAACCCTTCTGCCTGTCGATCCAGACGGGCTAGCTCCCCCTTTACCGGCTGCACCTCCAACAACCACCCCTGCCCATAGGGATCGGTGTTGATCAAGGAGCTATCCCTGCGCAGCCCCTCATTCACCCCCACCACTGTGCCGGAAAGGGGCGAGGGGATCTCGGCTGTGCCCTGGGCACAGCTCACCCTCACCAGGGGGTGAGCGGGCTCTACCCGCCCCCCTTGGCAGGGGAGGGTAACCTCCTCTATCTGCCCAAGCAACCACTGGCCAAAATCGTCCAACCCCACCCTCAACTTCCCATCCACCCGCTGCAGCCAGATATGGACCTTGTGATAGTAGACAGTATCATCCAAGAGAAATCCCCGCACCGTGATCGCCTCATCCTCGGAAGAGGGAAGATCCCCCTGGGCGATCCTCTGATAGGCAGGACAATCGATGTAGGCCTCAGTGGTGCACGGACACTCCAACCTGAAGGCGCTGGAGGGGATCATCTTCTTCACCGGATAGACCTCACAATAGATCATTGCCTCCACCTCCAAAAAGGGACAGACCTTTCTCCCAGAGACCTTACTTCCCTCCTTCTCCTGATAGATGGGACACTGAGTATGGTCCTTCCCAAAGCAGAGGTTGTCCTTGAGATAGAGCCTATCAAAGGGGAGCATCTTTCTGATGGGAAAGGCCTTGCAAAAGGCCACCTTTTCTTCTTTTAAAAAGGGACATCTTGTCTCCATCTCGTTCCCCTTGTGATTTATTTACTACTCATCCAAATAAAAAGCATTTTTCATGCCACAAAAGAAAGGCCACTGAGCAGGTAGCTAAGTGGCCAAATTTATTATATTTTTTTAAAGTTCACCCCTGCTCTGTCGCTATACCCTCCACTATCGGTTTGTTGAATATTTCAACATAAATTTGGTGAATTTTATAACTACTTGTTTTTCAAAGGTATTTTTGTGCTGAAGAATTAAGCAGTAGGTAATAATATTCAACGTTATTCAACGTTGTGGTCGAAAAGTTCCTTTCGGTTGCGGCGCAGCAGCTCCCTGCAGCCGTCACAAAAGGAAGCACCCTTGGAATCCACATCAGCGATATTATTGGCCACGGACATCACACATTCTCTCAGGGAACAGTGGACAAGCCCGAAGGTATGGCCTAGCTCATGTTTTATCTCCTTGATGAGTCTTCTTTGCAGAAGGGCTTGGTTGGGGGGAAGGCCATAAAATTCCTGGCGCAACCGGGCCAGTGAGACTATTCCCACCTTTCCCCCCAATTGGGCCTCGCCAAAGACGAAGGTCAAGATCGGTATAAAGAGGTCAAAGGGGATGATGCCGATCGTCCTCAGGGCATCGGAGGGGAAGTCATCCAGTATCTCCTTTAATATCTTGGTGGAGTGATATTGTTTGCGTCCCGGATCATAAGAATCCTCCGGGTTTATCTCGCTACTTGAGGTCCTTATGGGTAACCCAAACTCTTTCTTTAGATTTTCCTCCACTTCCCTAATGTCTGCCAGTTTTTCCACATTTTCAATGAGGAGGATATAAATGTATTTGGTTTCATCTTTTTCCATTTTACCCTGAAAATATCACGGTGAGAGGAGAGGTTCAAGGGTCTTTTTCCCTTGACAACTAGGGTGTGATAATATTACAAAAGGCACAATCTGACTAAGAAGGGGAAGGCAATGAAGGTGGTGGGGGATAGGAAAAGAATAATGAGGTTTGTCCACCATTTTATTTTTCTCCTGTTGGTGCCCTTTTTTTTCTTCTCGTGGACAGGTGTCTCCCTTTCCATAGAGAATGAAGAATGTCTCGGGTGTCATGGAACCCGAGATATCCTCGAAATGAGTGAAGAGGAGAGGCTCGAGATGGTAGTCCCTACCCCCGGGAAAAAGGAGGTTAGGAAGGGGAAGCTTACCCTCTATGTGGATTATAAGGGGTTTCGCTCCTCAGTCCACAGTGAGCTGAGTTGTGTAGATTGCCATACTGGTATTGAGGATCTCCCTCATCCACAGAGGATGGGCATGGTTGACTGCGCCCAGTGTCATGAAGAGATCGTAGGCCAGTATGAAAAGAGCAAACACGCCAAGGCCAGTGAACGGCTCTGTTTTGAGTGCCATAACCCCCATGTCACCACCTCCTTCAGGAGACTCTCCCAAAAGGAAAGGATGGGGATTTGCCTCCAATGTCATAAGAAAAAGGGGCACAGGTGGTTGCCCCAAAGGGAGCTTCATTTCCGATACTTAGAATGCACAGTCTGTCACGCCCCCAACGCCGAAAAGGGACTCTTCTTTCATCTCACTGCGGAGCAAGAGGATGGGAAGAGAATCACCCTTTCCTATAAACAACTGAAGGATTTCACCCGTGGATACCAAGGAGATGTGGCAAAGGCCATCGACCGCAACGGAAACAACCTTGTGGAAGTGCATGAGATCAACAGGTTTATTGCCAAGTTAAAGGAGGGGGGGATAAGGTCCCCACGGATTGAGGAAGAGGTCCTGGTATTGCAGCCATATCATAACTACACTGATGAGGTTGAACATATCAAAGACTGTGCTATGTGTCATACGTCAGGGGCGCCTTTCTACTCCAGGGTCATGCTCAGGGTGCCAGAGGAAAGGGGAAGGTGGCCTACCTCCAAGATGGACAAGGCCATCATAGGTAAGATCCCCCCCATCCCCTCAAAGGACTACTACTTCGCAACGGTCCACGGTCAGAATGGAGTGGAGTGTATAGACTGTCATGCAGATTTGACCATCCTGCGTGAGGGTGAGGAGTTTAAGGTCAAGGAACTGGAGACGCCGGTCTGCGAGCAATGCCATGAGGACGTAATGGAGGAGTACAAAAACAGTTTACATTACAAAGTCAGCGAGGAGATCTGCTTTGGCTGTCATGACCCACATTCCAGTATTCCCTTCAAGGATTTGGACGTCGAGCAGAGGAAGGCCATCTGCATGAAGTGCCACGATCCGGAAATGGGGCACGACTGGCTGCCCCAAAGAGGGATCCACTTTAGGTACTTGGAATGTACCATGTGCCATGCCCCCCAGGCGGAAAAGGGGATGGTCTTTTACCTCCAGATGGTGGACAGGAAGGGGGTGGAGAAACGGCTTAAATATGGAGAGGTGGCCGAGCTGTTGGGTATGGAAAACCCCGACCTGGTAAAATTGCTGGATGGCGACGGCAATGGATTTTTGGAGGCCAAGGAGATCCTCTCCTTCCTTAAGTCGATGAGGGAAAAAGACGAGGAGAGGGTAGAGTTGGGAGCGATGGTCCTGGTGCTGAAGCCGTTCCATAACTATACCGACAAGGGGACCAAGGCGAAGGATTGTTCCCTCTGCCATTCCTCCCAGGCGGAATTCTATTCTAAACTGGTTATGGAGATCCCCGAACAGGGGGGCGGTATAAGAACCCTTCCCTTGGACAAAGATACCCTGGTGGGGATTCACACCATTCCGGTCACCAGCCCTTTCTATCTTTTAGGTGAGAGCAGGATCTCTAAGAGGGATATAGCTGCCCTCATGTATGCGGTGAAGAAGGGGACCGTAAGGGACTCCATGTATGCAGTGAGGAAGATCGGATATAAGTGGCTGGATGTTATAGGAATCTTGTTCCTCTTAGGAGGCCTGGGTTTTGTAATTCTGCACGGGTTGATCAGGGTATTGACCAGAGGAATGAGGGCAAAGGGGCGGCCATAAAGAACAACTAAGGAGGAAAGGGACTATGACCCAGCAGAAGGGAGAGATGTTAAATCCATTGCTAGTGAGGATTTGGCACTGGGTGCATGGGATAGCCATCGTTTTATTGGTGCTTACCGGGATTCAGTTACGGTTCCCTGACTTGGTTACGTGGTTTGGGACCTTTAAGAGTGCGGTAAACATCCATAACATCTTAGGCTTTATTGTGTTCTTCGATTACTTCCTCTGGCTTGGTTTCTATCTGGTGAAGAAGGAGTTGGTAAAGCAGTACGCCCCCACCCCAGAGGACTTTGCCATTGGCATCCCTACGCAAGCAAATTACTACTTTGCCCGCATCTTTCTAGGTGATCCACCCCCCTTTGAACCCAGGCCAGAGGCCAAGTTTAACTCCCTGCAGAAGACCGCATACTTTGGTATCATGTTCATCATGCTTCCCCTACAGATAATTACGGGACTCCTTCTGTGGGATTTGGAGACGTTCCGTCCCATTATAGAGGCGGTAGGGGGGGTAAGGGTGGTGGATGCCTTTCACGTAATCCTGGCTTACATTTTCACTGCCTTTTTGATTACCCACATTTACCTTGGCACCTTGGGGCATACGGTGTTTGCCCATTTTAAGGCGATGATCTTGGGCTATGAAGAAAAGGAGGTCGCGGAAGTTGAACCTGAGAGGACTTCTTCCTGAGTCAAGATTTCATTTGACATTAAAGATCCTACTATGATAGAAGTTTAGTTGGTTAGTTACCATGGAAGAGACAAGAAACATTTTAGTTGTTTGGTGGTGGCGCAGGCAAATAAGTAAGGGGGGAGTCTGCCATGCGCCTCCATCTTGACCTTCAAAAGATAATTAAAAAAGGAGCCATGGGAGGCCAGATCTCATGGCTCTTTTTTTGGAGGTGTCCAGATGATTGCCGAGAGACTGAAGAGGATAAGGCCTTCAGGGGTGCGACGCATCTTTGATATGGCCAGCCGGATAAAGGACCCCATCGATCTGAGTCTAGGGGAGCCGGACTTCGACATCCCCGAGGGGATAAAGAGGGAGGGTATCCGCTGGATAGAGGGGGGTTTCAACAAATATACCCTGACCCAGGGGATACCCGAGTTGAGGCAGAAAGTAGAGGAGCACCTCAAAGGGAAGGAGGTCAATTGTGAAAAGGTCATGATCACCGCTGGGGTCACCGGAGGGCTCCTGCTGTGCTGTCTGAGCCTCATCGATCCTGGTGATGAGGTCCTGATCCCGGATCCCTATTTCGTCATGTTCGAGTACCAGGTCCTGCTGATGGGGGGAATCCCCCGATATATCGATACATACCCGAACTTTCGCCTGCGCGAGGGAAAGATCCGTGAGGTCATCTCTCCGCGGACAAAACTCATCATCATCAACAGTCCAGCCAACCCCACCGGGACCGTATACTCCCGGGAGGAGCTGGAGGTGGTGGCCGACATTGCCAGGGAGCGGGATTTAATGGTGATCTCCGATGACATCTATGAGAGCTTCGTCTACGATGCGCCGGCGGCCCCCTGTATGGGTCAGGTCTATGAGAGGACCATCACCCTCGGTGGGTTTTCCAAGACCTGGGGGATGACGGGGTGGCGCCTGGGATATGCCGCCGGACCCGAAGAGGTCATCCAGCAAATGATCACCCTGCAGCAGTATTCCTTCACCTGCCCTCCCTCTTTCGCCCAAAAGGCGGCCCTAGTAGCCCTCGACTATGATATGGGGGAATATATAAATCGATATAAAGAAAAAAGGGACTTCGTCTATGAGGGCTTAAAGGAAAGGTATCGGGTGGAGAAGCCGCGAGGGGCCTTCTTTATCTTCCCCGAGGCCCATGATGGGGACGGGGAAAAATTGGTGGAGAAGGCCATCAGTAAGGGAGTCTTTATCATACCCGGAGATGTCTTCTCGCAGCGCAAAAGCCACTTTCGTATCTCCTTTGCAGCCCCCATAGATGTCTTGGAGAGGGGGGTAAAGGTCCTGAGGGAGCTGTGAATTTCTCTCCTTCCCCAGCCATGCTCACGGCGTTCTTGTAACCATCCTTTTGCCCTTTGGTCGCAACATCTTTTTTTACCTTCTTTTCCTTAATTGGATTCTTATCTCTATCTCTTGGGGGTCTGCACACCCCTTTAATGAAGAGATCATTCCTTGGATAGTCTTGGAGATGATGGCATTAGCGAAGGGGCGCAGGGAGATAATCTCCCCATCTACCCACAGGGTGGTATCGCCTTCTGCCTGTGCGGAGATGACCCGCTCTTCGATGATATCGGCTACCCCTGTAATATCGTTTGAACCAAGACAGGGGACATCCAACTGAAGGGGTTCATCGCTCACCACGGCGATCAGATTCTCCATCTCAGATGCCAATGGATGGGGATGGATATCCTTTCTGAAGACCTCTACCTTGGGGTGTCTCTCTCGCTTAAATCCCTCCGCGATGATGATATCCGCTCCCCGAATAAATTTAGCAGCCAGTTCGTCCGGGGTGAGGTCTTGGGAGGCATCCTCTACTAGGGCGACCCTCTGCGGCGAGGAGATTACCACCGTTTGGGCACCGGCCTCTTTATGGCGCCAACTGTCCTTTCCTTTGTGATCGATCTCGAAATTGTCTACGTTATGCTTAATAGTAGCCACCCGATAGCCACGTCGGATGAACTCTGGGATCAGCAGTTCAATGAGGGCGGTCTTTCCGCTTTTGGACCTCCCCACAATGGAGACAATAGGTATCATCTGATCATTCCTTCCTTCTAAGTATTCAAAAAAATTGTTTTAATTTTACATCCCTTAATACTGGCAGTCAAGGTAGGATCTAGAAATTTCTTGGAGATAGAGAAAAGATTTGAGCGCTTTGCTTTTTCTCTTGACAGAGGATAGCTGGATATGTATTGTTTCAAAAAAATTTGGAGGTGTGATAATGAAGGGTGTGAACAAAATTCTGTTTTTTATTCCATTTATTTTATTTGCCCTCTTTTTAGGTAAAGGTTTGGCCCAGGAGCCCTTCTTCTCTAAGAGCCTACATCACACAACAGAAGGGATGCGGTACTGGTATGAGGAACATGGGGGGTTTATGGATATCACCCATATTCCTTACAAAGATCTCGACTGCAAGAAGTGCCATATCCGGTCATGTGAGAGATGTCATGCCGTGGAAAAGGAGGGTAAGTGCACTTATAGCACAGCAAAGGCAAAAGATATGAAGACTTGTTTGGCTTGCCACAGCAGGGAAAAGCTGACCTTTAAGTACGGGAAAAAGAAGGGGTTGCTTGATGTTCATGTAGCTGGCGGAATGGGCTGTACAGATTGTCATAAAGGAGAGGATGTCCATGGTGATGGTACGTCTTATCGATCAATGAGGGATGTTGGGGCTATAAAGGCGTCTTGCGCTGACTGCCACAGCGTAGGTGAAGATATCCGTGCCCATAAAGTGCATAAAGGGAAGCTGGATTGCGCCGCTTGCCATGTTGATAATACCATAGCCTGTATGAATTGCCACTTTGGTCAGTTTCTGAAGACAGGAAAGAGAAAGGGGAACTTCTTCCCTATGCAAAGCTGGTTGCTCCTCATTAATTACAGGGGAAAGGTAACATCTGGTACTGCCATGACACTCGTTTATAAAGGGAAAAAGTTTGTTACTTATGCCCCATATTTTACTCATGCCATAATGGCAAAGGGGAAGAGTTGTAATGAATGTCATGCAAATCCTGCGATGAAGCTTATAAAAAGGGGCAAGGCTGTGCCGATGATGGTATTTAAGGATAATAAGGTGGTTCCATGGAAGGGTGTGGCCCCGGTCGTCCCTGATAAGCTTGATTGGGTATACTTAGATAAGCAAGGGGATAAGTGGATTCCTATCCGTAGTAAGGAGGTGGAAAAGATTCAATTTTCAGAATATGGAGAACCCCTTACCAAAGAACAGATTAAGAAGTTATCCATTCCTTACAAAAAGTAATAACAATGAATTTTTTCATGGGGAGGAGGCAAGGTGTTGTTTTTAGCCTTCTCCCCCTCTTTATCACCCTTCTCGCAATCCTCCGTCGTTTGAACCACCTTCGCGATGAACTCCGCCCTCCCCTTTGATATCATCTGGTCCAAAATAGGGTACACCCAGATCAATGGCTCATCGCTCACCACGGCGATCAGATTCTGCAACGCAGGCGCCAGGGGATAGGGATAGAGCTTGAAGGCTTCTATTTTATGAGGCCTATCCCGTCAAGATCTGACTTGGAAGAATCCAAAGGGATTCTTAAATAGAGGCCTTGAGTTGGAGATGCGTAAGAAGTAGCGGAGGGTTTTGTTATTGAGATTCAGCACCCGCTATGCTATGAGTAGATTATGGCCTTCTATGAGGAGAATCCGACAAAGATAAAGAGGGCGGACATTGTAGTTGGCATTCCCTCCTATAACGAGGCCCATACCATTTCTTACCCCACCACCCAGGCCAGTCTAGGGCTCCATCAATTTTTCGGGGATAAGAGATCGGTGATTATCAACTGCGACAACAACTCCCCTGATGGGACTAAAGAGGCCTTTTTGAACACCCCCACTGAGGTCCCCAAGATCTATATCTGTACCCCCCCTGGGGTCCGGGGAAAAGGGAATAACCTGATGAACCTGTTTGCCAAGGTCGATGAACTGCAGGCCCAGGCCTGCATTATCATTGACGCCGATCTGAGGAGCATCACCCCCAAGTGGATAAGAAACTTGGGGGAACCCCTATTCATGGATTTTGGCTTTGTCGCTCCCCTTTATGTACGGCATAAATATGATGCTACCATCACCAATAATATCGCCTACCCCCTTATCCGCTCCCTTTATGGCCGTCGTGTCCGCCAACCCATCGGGGGGGAATTTGGCATCTCCGGGGAGACAATACGCATATATTTGGAACACGAGTTTTGGAAAGAGGAGGTCTCCCAATTCGGCATTGATATCTGGATGACCACCCTGGCGATCGCCCACAATATACCCATCTGCCAATCCTATATGGGGCGTCCGAAGATCCACCGTCTCAAGGATCCTGGGGCTGAGCTAGGCCCTATGTTCGGGCAGGTAATGGGGACCATCTTCGGGATGATGGCCCCCTATGAACCCTATTGGAGAAGGGTGAGGTGGAGCAAGCCCTCCGCTGTCTTTGGCTTCGGCCTGGGGGAGATGGAGCTACCCCCTCCGGTGGAGGTAGATAGAGAGGGGCTTTATAAACGTTTTTCTCAAGGTATTGCTCAGTTCCAAGGGGTTTGGAAGGAGGTGTTGGCGCCGGAGGTCTTCGCTAAACTGATGGAGGTCAAAGAAATAGGGTGGGAACACCTTGACTTTCCCACCCAGCTTTGGGCCCAAATACTCTTCGATTATGCCATCAGCTATCAAAGTTTTAAAGGCGATAGGGGGACATTGTTGGATTCCCTCGTCCCCCTCTACTTTGGGAAGGTCTATTCCTTTGTCCATCGCACCGAGAGGATGTCCATCCAAGAAGCAGAGGAGTATATCGAGGATCAATGCATGGTGTTTGAGGAGACCCGGCCCCATTTGGATGAGAGGTGGGGGAGAGAAGGAGAGAAATATGCCTAAGATCCTAGTGGTCGATGACGAGGAGTCCATACGATTCCTCTATCAGGAAGAATTGACGGATGATGGTTATGAGGTAGCCACGGCCGCCAGCGGCCACAGACTCTTGGAGAGGATTGAAGAGGAAGGGCCAGATCTCGTCATATTGGACATCAAACTAGCTGAATATAATGGCTTAGATCTGCTTCAGGATATACGTAACAGATATTATAATCTACCGGTGATCCTTTGCTCCGCATATGAGGTCTTTAAAAAGGATATAAAGACCATTGCCGCTGATGCCTATGTGGTTAAATCATCGGACCTGACCCAGCTCAAGAAGGTAATCCGCAGGGCCTTGGAAGGCAGGAGGGATGAGCTCGGAAGAGGTAAGGAGTGACGATGAAGGAGGGGTTTGAGCTCTCCCTTTTAGATCTGCCTGAGGTCTCTCGTTTTATCTTCTATCCGCGCAAAGATCCTCCCCCTGCGGGGGATATAGCCGTCTATCCTGTGGAAGTAGGGGAAGGGATCTTCATCGTCTGTCGTTTCTACCCGGCCGCAGAGGGGGTTGCTACCATCCTCTACTTCCACGGAAATGGCGAGACGGCAGGAGATTACGACCTCATCTCCCCCCTCTATACTGATCAGGGGATCAATCTCTTTGTAGCCGACTACCGCGGCTATGGTCTGAGCACAGGAGAGCCTTCCATAAGGCATATATTTCAGGATGCCCATCCCATCTTTCAAAGGCTCAAAGAGGCCCTCCAGGAAAGGGGTCATCCTGGGGTGATCTTTGTTATGGGCCGCTCCTTGGGGAGCGGCCCGGCAATAGAAGTGGCCTTTCACTACCAGGATGAGTTAAAGGGGCTTATTGTGGAGAGTGGCTTCAGTGACGCCTTTCGCCTCCTCAGCTACATAGGGTTGCCATTGAAAGTCCCACCACGCCAACAAAGCGGTTTTCCCAATGGGGAGAAGATGCGCTCCATCCATTTGCCCACCCTCCTCATCCATGCAGCCGAGGATCATCTCATACCTCTCAGGGAGGCCGAGGATTTATATAGCTTATGCGCCGCTGAAGATAAGCGCCTGGTGGTGATACCGCGGGCGGACCACAACAGCCTGATGATGGTGGGCAGAGATCGTTACTTTCAGGCCATTCGGGAGTTTATTAAGAGATATGAATAACGCTTGAGATGAGGCGATACCATGAACGCCAGTGAATGATATTCGCTCTCCATATATTTGTTAGACTTAATCATCTATTCATATGGTCATATTTTATTTTATCCAGTTTATCCCCATTAATTGGTCTACCGTGCCCTGGAAATACTACTCTTGGACTTAGTTTTTTTAATCTCTCAAAACTCCGTACTACATCGTCCCAATTATCTGCGTAATAGTTTTGAACGTGAAGCCATGGTTGTGAAATAACCAGATCTCCCACAAATGCATATTTACCTTCCAATAGCAGACATGTTGAACCGGGGGTATGACCAGGCATGTGTAACACAACAGCGTTAAGGCCCAAGGATTCGAATGAGTGTCCTTCTTCTACGAGTATATCTGCTTCCGTCTCTTTTGTACTCCAGAACATTTTAGCAATCGGTAAAAACCGCTTACCGAGTCGACCCCAACTTCTCACTTTTTCCAATGGGGTTTCTCCTCTGCTCATATATCCAGCGTCAGACCTATGAACTGCAATAGGAGCTCCCGTTTTCTGTTGCAATGCCTGGGCACTTCCATAGTGATCAAAATGCGCATGAGTGATATAAATCAACTTCAAGTCATTTCTATTAATCTGGTCCATCTTTCTAAATATCCTTGGTTCGTTTCCAGATGCACCAGTATCAATAAGGAAAAGACCATTTGGAGTCTCTACCAGGTATGATTTTGTCAACAAGTCGCCAATTATGTGTAACTTCAAATCATCGAGATACATTTTAGTGGCTAAACGCAATTGTTTTGTATGGGAATGAAACAGGTCAAATCTATGTTTGACCTTTTTATGTTTTTGACAACTCTTAATTGATATCAAAAGTCAATCAAAGACTCAACCCATCCTATCCCTTAGTTAGGCAAAAATAGAACCGTCCCCCTTTATCGTCAAGATCGCTCAATGAATGGTCTGGCTTCCCTTAATTTCTGTTGGAATATTGGGGTTATGGTATATAAATTTGTTTAAATTCTCTATCGTCACCGGATCTTCGGGCAAATAGACTAATGCTTTCTCCCAAGCCGCTTTTGCCTCGGAATATTCCCCCAGGTCATAATATGCTGTTCCCAGATTATTCCATGTTTCGTTAAGATGATACCGGTCTGTAGACGGATAATTGTTGATCGCAGTTTTGTACGCTTTTATTGCTCCTTCTATATCACCTTTTTCTTTGAGGTTTATCCCTCTGACATAGTTTGCACGTGGGTGGTGTGGGGCGGAAAGGAGGCATTTCTCCAGATATTCATCAGCCTTAATCATGTCAAAAAAAGTATAAACTATGGCATAGCGGCAAAGTACTTCGGCTGTTTCCCCGACTTTCGATTTAGCCTTATCCATCCATTTGAGGGCTTCTTTTAAATCCCCTTCCTCAGCAGCCGTCATGGCATGAGTAATTTCCTCAAAAATCGGTTTGCAACAGAATTTGTACTTCAACCCAGATGCACATGGACACAAATCATAACTATCTGGAATGAAAGCTTGAGATATTCTTTGCTCATCGGTTGGAGGAGTGTCGTAATCGAATCCGCCAGCACTTGCCATCGGTGAATAAAAATGCTGGCTGAATAATTTCTTTAACGGCCCAATTATCCGCTCGAAATAGGATAATGGTGCAACCTCAAATGAAATTCCTTTTTCTTCTGAATGTCTCCGAAATAAATCCTCAGCAGGATCTTGTGCGGGGCAGAAGAACTTTCTTGGCCAAGAGTTTTTCGTTTTATAGGCATCTCGCATCAGTTTACTGATTTCTTTTGTTTCCGGTAATTCACCTGGCACCACAATATTTCCAAAAACGTAGGTGCTGGCAACATCCATTAAGAGGTAGATATCAACCGGCTGGTCCTGAACAAGACAGTCCACACGAAATACCAACCATGCCTCTCCTGGTTCAAATTGGTCAAGTGAATATCTCATTTAATGCTCCTAATCTATTATATCGAGTAATTCTCTCTGTGGGAATACCTTTTGGAAAATTGAACAACAGCAAGGTGTGTTTCAGTTTCCCCAAGCTTATACATACAAGAAAACATCTTTGACGTTCAGGCATGTATTCTCTAAGATTGATTTCATGTTTCTACCGTCGAACGTCTAAAGTCACCTGCCGGTGTGGAGCGTAGCGGAACACCGGTCAGCTTGAATGACTTGTTCGGTTTCACGTTGCCTTTATGGCATAATTCCGACAATGATCAAAGGGACAGCAGGCACGCCGCGGCCTTGTCGAATAACGTTGTAGAATTCGCCCTCGTAGTATGACACACCTGAATTCATTTGTGCTTGGAGTGCTTTCATTGGAAGGATTTCAATTCCCACGTCGATATGGTCGCCGATGTAAAAGGCAAGGTGTTTCACGAAAAGATCGTAGGCAACAAAAGAGTACTTGCCGAACTGGACTTCAATCGCAACACGATCCTTGACAAAATCAGTTTGATTGTAGCTGTAAATGGGTTTTTCTCCCGCAGCTTCAATCTCTTTTTTCTGCTCTTGGGGATCCATAGACAGTGTTTTTCTTATAAGTTTTTCGCTTTTCGTCACCCAATAACTGACCCTGCTCTCTTTCCATCCCGCCTCACTTAGAAGTTTCTTAAAATGCGTATTCATGTCAATTGGGCTATAAAGAAGTTTCCCAACCATCCCCTTTTCTTTTGACACTTTTGTCCTGCAAGCCTTTGCATTAACAGACTGGATGACCTTCTTTATTTCCTTCCACAGTTTTGGTTTATGAACGATCAGGAATTCGAGGCCGTTCAAATGGGAATAGATTTCAATGATCTTCATTTTGCGCCGTACTTTCTTGGTCTTTTCTCACACAATTTCAATTGCTTAGGCTCGGGTTGCGGTTTCCAGGGGGGCGTTTTTAAGCTATGTCCTGCTTCTTCTGGATCATAAACAGGCTTATTCATTGGGCGCGTTCGCAAGGTCCCACTAACTTCTTGCTTTATTCGATCATGGGCAATGTCGACATATTCTTGCACTGTCTCTGCGCCAGCTCCTCTTCGGCCATGCCGAACTGCGGCTATAATCGTTGTACCCACCCCTAAAAAGGGATCAAGTACCCAGTCATCTTCATTGGACATGGAAAGGACTAATCTCTCAATCAATTCCACGGGAAATTGACAGGGGTGTACTGTCTTCTCGACATGATTACACTTTACATTCGGGATAACCCAGATATCCCCCGGATTCTTCCCCAAAGGATTGCACGAATACAGACCTGCCTTTGGGCCTTTGAAATATTTTTTTCCAGGATATTTCTGGGGAACCCTGACGGGATCAAGATTGAAAACGTAGTCTTTGGATTTGGTGAACCATATTATCGTTTCATATCTACCTGAGAATCTTCTGCTGCAGTGGAGCCCATGTTCAAAATGCCATATAATACGGTTGCGCATCTTTAGACCAAGATCAGTAAAAATAGGGTACAGAACTGTGTCAAGAGGTATAATGGAACCATTGTCAACATAGTTTCCTACCTGCCAACAGATGCTACCATGCCTTGAAAGCACCCTGACGCATTCTTGGATTACCAATGCTTGCTGCTCTATATATTGACTTAACTTCAGCTTCTTCTCGTATTCCTTGCCAATATTGTAAGGAGGTGATGTAACCACAAGTTGAAGCGACCCATCAGGAATTTGCTTCAGCAAATCCAGACAGTCTCCTGGATACACTACAATTTGCTCGAAGGGCTTAAAGCTATTAGATATTTTGATCTTTTTGAACATAAAAATAGTCTATGATTACGGCGACTAAAAGTCAATGGTCTTTTAAATGTTTCTTTTTACAAAGAAACCCAACGCCGAGGGTGAGCCGCCGAGTTTACGAGGTCGGCTCTACCCTCTTGTTATACGGATTTATAATATCCAACATTTTGGCTTGAGCCGATTCCATGATAGAATCGCGAATGAAAGAGCTTGCCTCTAAAATCTCAATACCAATCAATTCTCCTTCCTCATTCAACTCTGCTGTAA
>JAFDHG010000017.1 GCA_019308925.1 Deltaproteobacteria bacterium | reverse complement strand
GGAGGGTAGGTGGGGGTGATTCTAGGTGTCTTTTTCTCACCCTCCCCTTTATCCCCTCCCATCAAGGGAGGGGATAATAAGATACCCCGCAGCTTGCTGCGGGGAGGTTCATTGCGAACACCTGGCGGCGAAAGGGGGTGAGAACAGAATTCCAGAAGCTTTCTTTAGTGTGCCTCTAAAGGTGGGTGATTATACCCTGTGGAGGCCTCTGTGTTGGTAACCGATACCAAGCGTGAGCTTTTGTGTTCAACACCGCTGACAGAGGAAAGAAGTTTGTTAGCAAAGGAGATGATCGTATGACTGCAAACAAGGTGGTTATACATTATAAAAACGGAAAGATCTTGAAGGGAACAATCGCAGACTTCCTTCCAACAAGGCCGACATTTCATCTCATTATTGGAGGGATTGATAGCGAGGAGGTCAAGGAGATTCCCGTGGAGGACCTTAAAGCCGTTTTCTTTGTTAAGGATTTCATTGGTGATAAAAATTATAAGGAAATCAAAGGCTTTGGTGACCGTCCCAGATCGGGAAAAAGAGTAAAGGCTATGTTCAAAGATGGAGAGGCTATTTTTGGATATACTCACGCAATCAACTTTGACCACCCTGGACTCTTTCTCGTTCCTGCTGATCCAAATTGTAATAACGAAAGAGTATTCGCTGTCTATTCATCTTTAACGGGATTAGAGGTGGATGGTTCTCCTGTTGACCTAAGGAAAGTCAGAAGAGGTTGAGACAAGGCTTTTTAAGTAGGATACCCCTCATTCCCCTCCTCAGGTGATCCCGGAGGAAGGGGGGGCTCTGAAAGGGCTTCCTCCCTCTCCCACTCCTCCAGGGCCCTTTTCGTCCTCCTGCGCTTGCGCCAATAGCTCAACAAGAAGAGGAGGCTCGCCAAAAACCACAGGGAGAAGAAACTGGTGACGATGGGGATCCAGCTATATCTCCTCTTCAGTTCCTTCTTCCACCTCCTCTCCAGCTCCCTGAGCCCGAGGCCGGTGGCCAACCTCAGGGCGGTATCCACATCGAGGCCATGGGCCATCCCCTTGATGAGACGGGGAAGGGCCTTAGGCCCAAACTCGTTTTTGATAAAGCTCACAAAGCTGAAGCTCTCTGCATAGGCTAGCTGCGCCTGGTGCTGGGCCAGGGGAAAGCCATCCTCTAATTCCTCTAAGGGGAGGAGAGATTTTGTCAAGACCCCTTTGGCAAGGATGTAGGTCCAGGAGAGGTCCCACTGCCTGCTCTGGATCATGGCAAACCCCTCATCCAGCCAATGGGGTGCCTCTTGTCCCTTCAGGGCCGTCCACAAGGCGAGGTGGGCGTATTCGTGCCGAAGGACCTCTTCTATCTCTGTCCTACCCCCCTTCACCGCCCGGGGTGACCTGAGGATGATGAGGTTGGGCCGGGGATAGGCCGTCCCCACCGACCAAGAAGGGGGTTGGCCCCCGGGCTGCACCTGCTGAAAATCCCCCCAGGTAGGGGCCAGATAGATCAACGTGGGAGAGGGGGGAGTATGGCCGATATCCTGAAGGACCACCTCCCTGGTCTCCTCAGCCCGGCTGAGCAGAAAGGCGGCCATCTTCTTCTCGGCTCTTTGATACCTCATGATGAAGTGGGGAGAGCGGAGCTCAAGCCATGATGAGGCAAGGAGTGATCCAGGGGATAAGAGGAGGAAAGATATGAGAAAGAAGACAAAGGCTTTCTTCATAAAGGGGGGAGGCCGATACCCAGGGCCCTTTCCAGTTCTTCCTTGGAGATGCCGGAGATCCTGAGGAGTTTTCCCCTGGAGCGTTGGCCGGTGATGATCTCTACCTGGGAGGGGGAAAGCCCTAATCTCTTGGCAAGGAACATCCTTAGGGCCTTGTTGGCCCTCCCCTCTAGGGGGGGAGAGGTCACCCTCACCTTCAAGGCATCCCCCATTAATCCATCAATTCCATCTCTGGAGGCCCGGGGCTGGAGAAGGACCTTTAGGGTCACTGCGCCCTCCTTCATCTTATCCCCACCTATAGGCTATCTGGATCAGGGTCCTGACCAGGAAGAGTTTGAGGAAATAGATCACGAGGATAACTATGATGGGGGAAAAGTCGATTCCTATTCCCCCTGTAGGAAGATACCTCCTCACACGCCACAGGACCGGCTCTGTTGCCCGATAAAGGAACTGGACAATAGGATTATAGGGATTGGGGCTCACCCAAGAGATGACGGCCCTGGCGATGACGATCCACATATAGATAGTGAGGGCGATGTTGACCACCATGGCCACGGCAAGTATGAGATTGGAAAAGACAAACATAAAGGCCTCCGTCAATTGCAAATTGAAAAATGTAAATTGTAAATTGCAAAGTTAAGGAGATTTTTTAAATAATTTTGCATCTTGCACTTTGGACGACCTTTAGGTCGTCTCTTCAGGGGGACTGCGCCCCCCTGAAACCCCAAAAGGTATTCTCCTTATTGGGGGTCTGGGGGCTTTGCCCCCAGAGAAACAGGTCATAGACCTGTTGCATTGAAGTTTAGCCATTTCATCAAATGGCTAAACTGGTATACGCCTTCTTATCCCAGCATGATAAAACTCAACTGTCTCCCCGTCTTTCCATCCCTCCGGTAGGAGAAGAAGAGGTCCTCCCTGCAAGCGGTACAGAGGGAAATATCTTCAATATTCTCTGGGGGAACCCTGGCTTTTGATAATTGTAACCGACTGGCGCAGCACAAGTCAAGGTAACTCCTTCCCCTTCTTTCCTGGATGAACAGATGGCCGCCGTCATGGGAGCCCCGAAACAGGTCTACCACATCCTTTCCTATTTCGTAGCAACAGGGGCCGATCCCTGGCCCGATCCCCACCAGGATGTCTCTAGGTGAGCTCCCAAAGACCTCTCCCATCTTCGAGATGGCCCTCTGCACTATCCCCTGCCATATCCCCCGCCAACCAGCATGCACAGCGGCGATCACCCCCTTGGACTCATCTGTCATAAGGATAGGTATGCAATCCGCCGTCCAGACCCCCAGGGCGATCCCTTCCCTATCCGTAATCACGGCGTCATAGAGGAGGGGGTGGATTAAGGCATTGGGGTCTTCCTTTACTATTAACACCTCGGCCCCATGGACCTGCCTCAGGGAGAGGAGTTGCCTGGGCACCAGACCATGGGCCGCAAGTGTCCCCTCCCCTTTCTGCCTGGTGCCGAAGGCATGCCTTACCCCCCTCAAGATAGGGAGTTGGAGGAAGACCGTCCCGTTCTGCTCCTTCAATTCAAACCCTTTCACCACGCAGCGCCTCCAGGATCCCCTCCATGTCTTCCGGAAGGGGGGAGGTGAACTCCATAAGCCTACCCGTGGCTGGGTGATGGAAGGCGATGAGATGTGCGTGCAGGGCCTGCCTCCCCAGGGCCCCAATTCGCTCCCTCAAGGAGGAATCCTTTATCAGGGAAAGCCTCCTCTTTTTGGCATATAGGGGGTCACCTACCAGGGGATGGCCGATAGCGCTCAGGTGGACCCGGATCTGATGGGTCCTGCCTGTCTTGGGCCTCACCTGCAAAAAGGTGGCCTCCGCAAACTGTTCCTTCACCCACCAGTGGGTCAGTGCCTCCTTGGGGGTGCGCGTATGCACAGAAAATCTCTTTCTATCTCTGGGATGCCTCCCCACAGGGGAGGTGATCATCCCCTCTTTCCCCTCCATCCTTTCGTAGACCACGGCTAGGTAGAGCTTTTTTACCTCCCGGGTTCTAAACTGCCTCATCAAGGCCTCATGGGCCAGATCATTCTTGGCCACCACCATGACCCCTGAGGTCCCCTTATCCAAGCGATGGACGATCCCTGGACGCAATACCCCTCCCACCCCCTGTAGATCGCGACAGCGAAAAAGCAGGGCATTGACCAGAGTCCCTGACGTCACCCTCCCCGCAGGGTGAACCACCATCCCCGGGGGTTTGTCCACTACAGCGATATATTCATCTTCATAGAGGAACTTTATGGGCATGTCCTCGGGCAGGGCCTCCGAGACCTTAGGTGCTGGAACCCGCCCTCTGATCAGATCCCCCTCCTTGACTCGAGTCCCAGCTTTGCCCTGGGCAGCGTTGAGCAGGATATAACCCTCCCGGATGTATCGCTGGATCTGGGAGCGGGATGTCCCGGAGAGATGCTCGGCCAAGAAGAGGTCGAATCTTTTTCCCTGATCCTCCTTCCCCACAATGAGGGTAAAATCTCCCCCGGAGATGGCCATCCCCTAATCGCTGATCTTTTTTAAGGCCTGGGCCATCCCTTGGGCGATCGCCATGAACTCATCGTCTTGGATGGTCCTGAGGTCCAGGATAAGTTGGTCATTGGCTATCCTGGCGATGATGGGCGGATCTAGATTCCTCATCTCTGCCTCCAGGGCATCTACAGGGGCCTTTTGGGGTTTGATGATTAAGGCCCAGGTGGGCAGGTCTTGCAGGGGGAGGGCCCCTCCCCCTACCTGGGAGTGCTCCTGGATTATCTCGATCTGGGCCCCCTCTGTCTCCCTCTTCAGGAGGCGCTCCAGACGCTTGGCCCTGTTGCGGAGCTGCTCCAAGGGGGCGGTCAACATACGCAGGGTAGGGATCTCCTTCATTACCCCCCCCTCACTCAGATAACAGATGAGGGTGGACTCCAAGGCGGCCAAGGTGAGCTTATCTATCCTGAGGGCCCTGTTCAAGGGATTGACCTTTATCTTATCGATCAGCCCCTTCCTGCCCAGGATGATCCCGGCTTGGGGGCCTCCCAAGAGCTTGTCTCCGGAAAAGGTCACCACATCGGCCCCCGCCTTGATGGCCTCCTGGACAGTCGGCTCCTTCTCCAGCCCATATGAGGAGAGGTCGATGAAGCAACCGCTCCCTAAATCGTTCATCACGGGGAGATCATGTCTTTCTCCGAGCTGGACCAACTCCTCCAAGGTGACCCCCGAGGTAAATCCGACCACACGGTAGTTGCTGGTGTGTACCTTGAGCAGAAGGGCAGTGTCTTCGCCGATGGCCTCCTCATAGTCCTTCAGGTGGGTCCTGTTGGTAGTGCCCACCTCCTTGAGGATGGCGCCGCTTCTGGCCATGACATCTGGTATCCTGAAGGCCCCCCCTATCTCCACCAATTCCCCCCGTGAGACGACCACCTCTGTCCCCGCAGCCAGAGTGTTGAGGGCCAGGAGCACGGCCCCGGCATTGTTGTTGACCACCATCCCTGCCTCTGCCCCACTCAGGCGCAGGAGGATCTCCTCCACGTGGACGTAGCGAGACCCTCTCCCCCCCCTGGATAGATCGTACTCCAGGTTGGAATATCCCCGGGAGATCTCCACCAGGTGCCTCAAGGCCCTTTCCCCCAGGGGGGACCGTCCCAGGTTGGTGTGGACCACCACCCCTGTGGCGTTGATGGCCTGCCTTAGGTGTGGGCTGACCTGTTTGGATATTTCCTCTTCGAACAAAGGGAGGAGATGAAAGAGAGAAAAGATCTCCTCCTTTAGGTCATCCCCTCTCTCGGCGCGCAAGATATCTTGCCGAAGTCTATCCAGCCCTCTTCTGATTCCCTCCAGGACCACCTCCTTGGGATGAAACCGCAGAAGCCTTTTCACCTCCTCAGCAGAGAGGAGTTCATCCACCTTGGGGATCTTCCTGAGATATTTACTCTTTTCCCTTTGGGACACAGCTCCTCCTAGGGTGCTCGCAGGATGTTGGGGCGGCGGGGAAACAGGATGGTGCGTAGAATCTTGAGGAAGTTCATCCTGAGAAAGTGGGTGGGCCACTCTAACTCTCTCTTGTCACAGACGACGGCCTTTTCCATCTCCCTCACATGGACCCCCAGCCTTCGGAGCCCCTCCTCTCTCTCTCCCCCCTCCATGGTATCCATGATCACGTCGATCTTTCGCATCATCTCCACCGCTCGCTTGATCCTTTCCTCAATGGACTTGGCCATCTCCGGATCTATGATTCCAAGTTCCCCCTTGAGGGCGTTTAACCTTTTGCCCCCCTCATAGGTGCTGTAGACGATTTCGTGCCTGGTCATCCACTGGGTCTCGTAATTGAGGAAATACTTCCAGCTGGGCCCCTCTAAGGCCCGTCGATGCTCCTCGAGGGTACGAAAGAGGAGACGATAACCGAACCTCTCCGGCTCTTCAAAGACTATACTCCCCGGGTCCAGAAAGGGGGCCAGGGGGGAAATAAAGGGGAAAAGTGTTTTCTTCTCCCCGTATCTCTCCAGGAGGTGGCGGCAATAAGCGGCCGTCTCCAATACAGAATCATAGCTCTGTTTGGGCAGTCCCACCATGAAGAAGAGATCTATCCTCTTGGCCTCTGTCCTTACCGCCTCATCCAGGAAGTCTTCCAACTCCTCATTGGAGTAAGGGCGCCCAAAGGCCCTGCGTATCCCTTTATCATGGGATTCAGGGGAGATCTGGATGTTGAAATTGGGGGTGGTCTGGGCGATCTCCTCCAAGACCCCTACCTTTGGGGGGCGGAAAAACTCATAGACGATATGATTTCTGATCCTTGCTTTACGGAGTTCTCTCAAGAGGGCCCCCGCATAATTGTCCCCTGGCTGCATTATATCCCCGATGATGAAGATGGGGGCATTGAGGTGACGTTGGACGTTGATGATATCCCTGGCCAAGAGTATGGGGTCGCGGTAGGCAGGACGCCTTCTTCCCTCCATCCTCCTCAAGGCCCAACTGGAGGCCCCGCAGGTCTTACAATTATAGGTACAACCACGGCAGGTAAAGACGGCGGTGAGGGGATAGAGGAACCAGTTGGTGAAGGGGGTATAGCCGATAAGGTCTCTGTACCTGGCCACATGGCGCATGATGTGGCCATAGTCGATAACCACACTATTGAGGTCAGAGGGGAGCTCGGTCAGGGGGTTGACCATCACCCCTGCGCCGTTCCTCCAGGTGAGGTTGGGGACCTCAGAAGGGTCTCCCCCATCCCTGATGACCTTCATGAGCTGAAGGAGCGGCTCCTCCGCAGAATCTCCCCTTACCACGTAATCCACCTGAGGATATCCTCTGATGATCTCTTCGTGGAAGTAGGTAGCGGAGAACCCACCGAGGATGACAGGGATCTCAGGGTGGTATTTTTTGATCATACCGGCTATGGCCAGGCTCCCATGGCAATGAGGCATCCAATGTAGATCTATGCCAAAGGCCCGGGGGTGCAGGGAGGCGATGAGCCCCTCCACATCGAACTTCTCCTTCTTGAGCATCTTCATGGCCACATTGATGATCCTCACCCGAAAGCCTTTCCTCTCCAGGTATTCCGAGATACTGGCGAAACCAATAGGATACATCTCAAAGATAGGGGTGGAGGGGATCACATCGCTGATGGGGCCCAATTTAATGGGGCGTTTCCTAAAATCGTATATGGCGGGTGGATGTAGAAGGATCAGATCGACTTTGGCCATGTCAGACCCCCTAATAAGCATGTAAAAAGATTAAATACCATGTATTCTGCCTCAGGTCAAACTTCACCCCCCATCCTCTCCCTGATGGCCATCTCTATGGCCACCAGGCCTATATAGAGCCTCCGCATCTCGGTGAGGTTAACTACCCTTTTCCTTTTGAGAAGATTGGCTCCTTTCAAGGTCTCTTTCCAATAGAATAGGATGTCCGCATCATCAAAGTACTGAAGCCCCTTGATCTCTCGCAGGATCTCCTTTCCATAACCCCTGCTCAGACATTCATGCGTTTCTCTTCTCAAAGCCACCCCCACCGAAGAACTAAACCCTCATAAAGTTTATCCTCACCTCGCTGATGAAAATGCCATAGTGATTATGGCACGTCCCTCTGGGGGCCCTGGCCCCCAGAGCCCCCAAAGAGGGAATACCTTTTTGTGGTCCAGAGGTCTAACCCCACCTAGAGAGACATCCAGGATGTAGTCCTTACTGTGGGTTTCAGGGGCCTCGTCCCTGAAGTAAGACCGAAAAATACCAAAAAGGTCTGAAACCTTTGGGCATCCCATTATACCGTGCATTTCCACGGTAATTATAGCACAAAAAATTTCTTTGGAGGGGGGGATTTTAGCTTTGGGCAACTAAAGAAAAAGGGGATCTACCAGAGGGCAGATCCCCCAAGGAGTAGGAGGGGTTATCTTATCACCCAATGACCCGGCACCCAATGGCAACGAGGTCCCAAATGGCACCGAGGTCCCCAATGGCCTGGGACCCAGACCGCACAATGGGGTCTTGGGCGAGGACGGGGGGGATAGGGGCGGACTACTGTGGTACAGGAGACGAAAAAGACACAGATCAACAAAAGAAGAGCGAGTTTAGACAACGAAGATCGCATGGTCGTTCACCTCCGGGCGTGGAATATCTTCATATCTATAGACACTGAAATAGAGGAAAGGTTTAATCCAAAATGGGGAATTTTATCCCCCTATTGAGCCTGGTTCATCTTTTCTTGACCTCAAACTTTTTACAATGTATATTCTTCACCTAAAGTCACATTAGCAACGCATTTTGCATCAACTCAGCAGAAGTTGATGTGAGATCGTGGGAGGTTTAGAGCGATTTCACAGGAAGTACGTAGTGGACCAGCAGGAATCTACTGATGTCTGAGGATAAGTCTGTTGGAGGCCAGGCCGTCATAGAAGGTGTGATGATGCGTACGCCAAGCAGGATAGCTACGGCTGTACGCAAACCTGACAAGGAGATTTTAGTCAAGAATGACCCCTATGTAGCCCTCTCGAAACGACATAAGCCCTTGAACATCCCTATCTTACGCGGCGCTTTGTCCTTCTTTGAAATATTGCTTATTGGTATTAAGGCACTGAATTTTTCTGCCGATATAGCCCTAGAGGAGGCCCAAAAGGCAGAGAAAGGCGTGGATTGGGAACGTACGCGAGGCAAGAGAATCAAAGATGGGCTTGTCCTCGCAGGAATCATAGCACTTGCCTTTGGCCTAGCTATCGGCATCTTCTTTGCTCTGCCTTTGCTTCTTACAGAGATTATGGGGCTGTCCAAAAACGCCCTACCTTTTAATGTGGTGGCGGGGATCATACGAGTTAGCTTTTTCTTGGCCTATCTTTGGGCTATCAGTCAGTGGAAAGAAATCAAGCGGATCCTTGAGTATCACGGTGCAGAACATAAGAGTATCTATGCCTTCGAATCGGGTGAAGAGCTTATTGTCGAGAACGCGCGTAAGTATAGGACCCATCATCCACGCTGTGGGACCAGTTTTTTACTTATTGTGGTTATACTAGCCATTTTGTTGTTTGCGATTGCCGACACCATTGTTGAGATAAAGATAGGCCATAGACCTACTCTTTTGCAAAGGTTCATGACCCATTTTTCCCTTTTGCCGCTCTTGGGCGGGATCTCATTTGAGCTACTAAAACTGTCCGGCAAGAAACGCGACAACAGGTATGTCCAGTGGTTGGCAGCTCCCGGGCTTTGGCTACAGAGGATCACGACAAAGGAGCCCGATGACTCCCAGTTGGAGGTGGCCATTGTGGCGCTAAAAAGTGCCCTGGAAGAGGCGTAATATGATTTCACCCTTTGCTGAAGGATCAGGTTTGACTCTTAAGCCGAGTTTGGAGGCTGTGGGCTAGGGAACAGAGGACCGGGACCACAACCAGAGTCAGTAGTGTTGCCACCCCCAGACCGAAGATAACAGCTACAGCCATAGGTCCCCACCACTGGGTCGATTCCCCCCCAATATTCCAGGCGAACTTCCGAAAATCGAAGCTAAATCCAGTAGCCAAAGGAAGGAGTCCCAGGATGGTGGTGATGGCCGTCAACATGACCGGCCGAAACCGGGTGAGCCCGGTCTGCACCAGGGCCTCCCGATATGAGAGTCCCCTTTGCATGAGTTTATTGTAGTAATCGATCAGAACAATGGTGTTATTCACCACCACACCGGCTAGACTGATGACCCCGGGGACCGGAGATGGTGAGGCGCTTGAGACTCTCCACGGAGCGCCGATCACGTTCCGGGAGCCGGGCGATGATGTCGTACTCCTCTTTGCCTTCGCGGAAGACCCCGACTTTGACACCGCTTTACTTTGGGCGAGTGACCCTATATCTTCTTAAATCCTTATAAGGGTTTAATTTCACTCCCGCCTATGTAAAATACAGGATTCAAGGATTCGAGGGATCAAGGGATTGTCATTCACTAGAACCCAAGACCCCTAGGCTCCTAGGATCCTGCCTTATCAGGGGGTTTCAGGGGGCGCAGCCCCCTGAAGTAAGGCCAAAAGGATGGTATTGGGTGCGAAACAGTCTTGAACGGTCTCCCTTTACCGTGATATCCTTACAATAAAGAGAGATGCATCAGCCTGCTTACATCTCTTTGTATGAGAAGGGAGAATTAAAGGGGAGGATCGATGCCCTGAGGGAGATCCTCAAGGAGTGCTGCCTCTGCCCCAGAGAATGCAAGGTGAACCGCCTAGAGGGGAAGAGGGGATATTGTCGGGCAGGGGCGGATGTGATGATCTCCAGCGCCTTCCCCCATTTCGGTGAAGAGCCTCCCTTGGTGGGATACCACGGCTCAGGCACCATCTTTTTGACCAACTGCAATCTGAAGTGCGTCTTCTGTCAGAACTACGATATCAGCCACCTTGGGGAGGGGGAGCGGATAACTACTTCTGAGCTGACCCAATATATGATTGGCCTTCAACGCCGCGGGTGCCACAATATCAATTTTGTCACCCCCACTCATTACGTCCCCCAGATTGTGGCGGCCTTGCCAGAGGCCATTGAATTGGGGCTAAAGATCCCCTTGGTCTATAACTGTGGAGGTTACGAGTCTCTGGAGGTGATCAGGCTGCTGGATGGGATCATCGATATCTATATGCCCGATACCAAGTTCTCCCAAGAAGGGGAGGCCACCAGGTATTGTAATGCCCCTGACTACCCCCAAGTCCTGCAAGGGGTTCTCCTAGAGATGCACAGACAGGTGGGGGACCTAATCCTAGATGAGCGAGGGATTGCCTATCAGGGGCTCCTGATCCGCCACCTGGTGATGCCTAATGGGGTGGCAGGCACAGAGGAAATCATCCCCTTTATTGCCCAGAAGTTGTCGGTCCACTCTTATGTAAACATCATGGATCAGTACCGTCCCCTCTATCGAGCAGGAGAATATTCAGAGATAGACCGTCGGATCACCTACCGGGAATATATGGAGGCGATAAAGATCGCCAAGGGGGAGGGGTTATACAGGGGTTTTTGATGGATATCAAAAGATTGTGGGAAGAGTTGTTGGGATTAAAGGAGGAGATTCAAGGGCTCCGAGAAGGGATAGCGAAGCTAGAGGAGAAAATTCTCGTCAATGAAGGACAACTCCAGCGGGCCATAAGGGCCCGGGGGATGAAGGTCCACCGCAAAGACCCCGACGGTGATCTCCTCTTCTCCCCCGAAGCCTCACCAGAAGAGAGGACCTCCTTTTATCAGTTGCTGAGACACTACTCCTTCCGCCTCTTTTTACGGGATTTGATCAGTAAAAAGGAGTCCTTTCGGGCGGAGGAGCTTTTGAGATATTGTTCCATTGAGGCCGCCCAAAGGTATATCTCCTTTCTCCTCAAGTTCAGGATCATAGAGGTAATTGAGGAAGGGACCTTTCGCCTGCTAAAGGGGTCAATTTATAGCTTTGGCCCCACCTTGGAGTGGTTTATCGCCCAGATGTTTGAGAGGGAATTTGCCTCCCCCACCTACTATGGGGTCAGGTTCAAAGACACACCCAGTGGAGGTGATTACGACGTCATCTCCCTTTGGGAGGGGCGGATGGTATACGTGGAGATAAAATCATCCCCCCCCAGGGGGATTGAAAGGGGCGAGATAGGATCCTTTCTTGCGAGGATAACTGATCTGTTGCCCGATATTGCCTTTCTCTTCAACGACACCCAGTTGCGGATGAAAGATAAGCTTGTCCTCATGTTTGAAGAAGAATTATTCGAGCACTACGGCAGCATCGGCAGAGACAGATTCCCCGTGCAAAGACTGGTGGATGAGCTTTTTCATATCAATCACCGAATATATGTTGTCAACAGCAAAAGGGATGTGATTACAAACTTCAACCTCTGTCTCAGAGACTTCCTGTTACATCAAAGAACCAAGATATTTCCTATCCTGCCCCCCCATGCAGCTCGTTGATGGGATATTATTTTACCACCTCCTTCAGGCCTTTTCCCACCTTAAACTTGGGTATCTTGACAGCGGGGATACTTATCTCTTCGCCAGTCCGGGGATTTCTCCCCTTTCTAGCTGCCCTATTTGATACAAGAAAAGTTCCAAATCCTGGCAAAGTAATCTTACCCCCTGTCTTCATGACCTCAGTAATGGTGGCAATAAAGGAATTAATGGATCTTTCAGCTGCAGCCCTGGGTATCTTGGCCTCTTTGGCGACTCTATCAATGAGTTCTGCTTTCTTCATTATACCCCCCTCCTTTTAATATTTATAATCCCATGCCCCAGTAACAAGATAATTGCTACCCCCCAATTGTATTGTCTTCTCACCCCCTTCACTCAAAATATCGGCGGAAGATTTATAGCACAAAAAAGAGTAGGTGGCAAGGTGAAAAAGAGAAAGTGAAAATTTTCTTTTGACAAACCTTGCTTTTCGGCGATTTGTCATCTTAATTAAACTTTTTGGAAACTTTAGGGTCTAAAAGGAAAAGACAAGGAGGTGATAAGGTGAGAAAAAGAGTTATCCTTCTTATGGGGTTGGCATGGGTATTATTTGTAACCTTCTACCTTTTCCTGGGAGAAGGTTGGGCTATGCCCTGCCGAAAGGCTTGGGGCAAGCCAGATATCCCTCCGGGGAGCCCTGTAAACTATCAGATATGGAGGGATCGAGACGGTTGGCATATAAGATGGACCAGTGCGGTGAAACTCCGTCACTTCACGGGGAAGGTCTTCAGCCCAGATGGAGAGGTGGTGCTGGTCCGCAGGGTGGGCAAGGAACGAGGGGACATCATCCGCAAGAAAGGGGGGACCATTGTCTTCAATGCTCATACGAAGGGAGGATGGGACGGGTTCGACTTCGTGGCCTATGGTCGCCAGATAGTCTTCGACCTCCAGATAGAGGGCCATTACCTCCCCAAAAGGGTCTTTGTGGGGGCCAATGTCATTAACCCTTTCCACCTCCCCTTCTCCATAAACAAAACCTCTCCCCCCCGTGGCTACTCCCGCCCCCCCAAACCTTACCTCGGAGCCATCTGGATACCTGGACATTATGGCCCAAGGGGGCGTTGGATCCCTGGGCACTGGCTGTGAACCAGAAGGGGCCGGGCAACCGGCCCCCCTTTTTTATCTTAGTGCTTCTCTTAAATACCCCTGGTCTTGAATCAAGGGTTTATGCTATAATTTTATCGTGAAAATACTTCACGGTAAAATTGAGCCTGCAGCTGTTTCGGCCTTTACGTTTTTTCAACCTTACTTCAGGGGACTGTGCCCCCTGAAACCCCCAATAAGGTATTTCCTCTTTGGGGGAGCTTGAGGGGGTTTGCCCCTCAACGGAAGGTCGGATAGAGAATCATAGTATTTTTATGGGGCGGGGTGAGGGGAAAACCCTCATGAGGGTTTATATGAAGATCTATCTGGATGCCGATGGTGCCCCCTGGCGGGATATGGTGATAGAGCGGGCGTGCAGGTATGGGGTAATAGTGGTTATAGTATGTGACTACAGCCATTATATCCCTCTGGAGGAGGGGGTGGAGAGGGTTATGGTCGATGAAGGTAGAGACGCTGCAGACTTCGCCATCTTAAACCGAGTGCAGGAGGGCGATCTGGTGATCACTCAGGATGTGGGATTGACCTCCCTCATACTCCCCAAGGGGGCAGCGGTCATCTCCCCCCGGGGGTATGAGTTCAGCGAGGGCTCCATGGAGGGACACCTCGCCCTCCGCTGGCTCCATCGCAAGATCAGGCTCGCTGGAGGAAGGATACGGGGTCCCAAATCCTTCTCCCAGGATGACCGCATTAGATTCCTCTCCCTGCTGGAGAGGAAGATCATCGCCTTGACGAGGAGGGCAGATGAAGATAGATGATTTCCCGATGGAGGTCAAGGATTATCTCCTCCCATCTCACAAGGCCCAGATGGCCTATGAATGCATCGGGTGCGAGGCAAACTACTCTTTAGACCGCTTCCTCTACACCTGCCCGAGATGCGGCGGCCTTTTGCGGATCGTCGACCTCACCTTCGATGCCCTTAAGGAGATCCCAGGCCCCCTGTGGCAGAGGATCTTCGACCATCGTAAGATGCTCAACGTCGATGGGCTCAAGGGGATCTTCCTCTTCCACGAGCTCATCTTCCCCATTATCCCCTTGGAGGATGTTATCTACCTGGGGGAGGGGCATACCCCCATAGTGAAGGCCAATGAAGAGATGAGTCGCTGGGTGGGGGCAGATTTCTCAATAAAATACGATGGCCTCAATCCCTCGGCCAGTTTCAAAGACCGGGGTATGGCCAGCGCCATCAGCTTCATCAACTATATGATTAAGGCCAAGGGTATTAAGGAACTCTTGGGGATCTGTGCCTCTACAGGGGACACCTCGGCTGCTGCTGCCCTGTACCTCAGCTATCTTCCTAAAGATGTGGTGCGCTCGGTGGTCCTCCTCCCCCAAGGGAAGGTAACCGCAGCCCAACTCTCCCAGCCCTTGGGGAGCGGGGCCACGGTGATTGAGATCCCAGGAGTCTTCGACGATTGCATGAGGACTGTGGAGCAATTGGCAGAGGAGTATGAGGTATGTCTCCTCAACTCCAAAAACCCTATCCGCATCCAGGGCCAAAAGTCCTTTTCCTACGAGGTGGCCCAGCAGCTCGACTTCCAGACCCAGGATCTTGTGGTGGTGGTCCCCATCGGGAACGCGGGGAATGTCACCGCCTTGATGGAAGGGTTCCTCGATCTCTACAATTTGGGTATCATCCAAGAACTCCCCCTGATCCTAGGGGTGCAGAGTGTACACGCCAACCCCATCGTCCTGTGGCGTCAGAGCGGGGAATACAGGCCGGTGGAGGTTAGTCCCAGTGTGGCTCAGGCCGCCATGATCGGAGACCCGGTCTCCTTCCCCAAGGTCTCCCGGTTGGTGGAGGAACACTTTAAAGAAAGGTTTACAGCCCTCCAGGTGACAGAGCAGGAGATCATCGAGGGGATGCTTATTGCCAATCGCTATGGCCATGTGGTCTGCACCCAAGGTGGGGAGTCCATCGTAGGGTTGAAGAAGGGGGTAGAGATGGGGTTGGTGGGATCCAACCACAAGGTGGTGGTGGATTCCACCTCCCATCAGTTGAAGTTCGCGGGATTTCAGCAGATGTACTTTGAGGACTCCTTCCCTGATGGATACGATATCCAACCACGGGAGGAGTTGCAGAATAGGCCCATCTCTTTGGAGGCCTCTGCTGGGGCCATCGCCCACTATCTCGGCCTCAAGAAAAAACCCCCATGTCCTGACAGTCAAAGCGAAGGATGAAAATATTGTTATAAATAGGGCATGGGGTTTTTTATCTAATTCGGTAATTTTAAGGGGGCTAAAACTCATTCGGGGGTGGAGGGCTGAAAAAAGTGAGCGAAAAGGATGCCTCTTTGGGTCGTCTATAGATCTGTCAGGGATGTGGGTGCATGCTTTCAAGCGATACAAACATGTTTAGCCTATAAAGAAACAAGCTCAGGGACTGCTGGGGAAGTTTGAGGGGGATTTCCCCTCAATGTGAGGCTCAAGAAGGGGAGATATGATTTTCATCTCTTAAGGGTAGCGGTAACCGCTATGGCGGTTCATAAAAGGGGTGATGAAGCTCGCAGAGATCGGTGAATTCGGCCTCATCAAGGTCATCAAGGGGTTGGCCGACAAGGGGGAGGGGGTGGTGATGGGGATCGGAGATGATGTGGCGGTCCTCAAATCCTCCTCAGGGAAGTTGCTGCTGGTCACTACCGATATCCTTCTCCAAGAGGTACACTTCAGGTTAGAGTTTATCGACCCCTATCACCTGGGGAGGAAGGCCCTGGGGGTGAACCTCAGCGACATAGCGGGCTGTGGGGGGGTCCCGAGGGCCTTTCTGGTTTCCTTGGTTATCCCACCAGAGGAGGAGGTGAGTTTAGTGCAGGCCCTCTATCAGGGGATGATGGAGGTGGCGGCGGAATTTGGTGTATCGCTGGTGGGTGGGGATACCTCCAGGGGAGAAGGGTTACTGATCTCCATAACCCTCTTGGGGGAGGGAGAAGAGGGGCAGATCCTCTACCGCCACGGGGCCAAGGCCGGGGATCAGATCTTCGTGACCGGGACGTTGGGGGATGCGGCCTTGGGCCTGAAGATGTTGAAAAAGGGAAAAAGGGATGGGGGTCCGGTTCAACGACACGTCACCCCCACCCCTCGGATCAAAGAGGGGAGAGAGATCGCCCGTCGGGCCCTAGCGACCTCCATGATCGATATCAGCGATGGTCTCTTAGCCGATCTGGGACACATAGTGGAGGCGAGCAGGGTAGGGGGGGAGATATGGCTCTCCCGTCTTCCCCTCTCCGAGGAGTACAGGGAGGGGATCGAGGAGTACAGCTCAGATTCCTACCTGTTGGCCCTCACGGGGGGAGAGGACTATGAGTTGCTGTTCACCTCCCCGCCGGGGCGGGAGGAGGAGGTAAGAGAGCTGGCCAAGGAGTTAGGTACCCCTATTACCCCTATTGGGGAGATAGTCGAGGCCTCCCAGGGGATAAAGGTCTATGGGGAGGATGGGAGGAAATATTCCATTAAGGAGATAGGCCATGACCACTTTAAGACCTGAGGGAGGGTAACTGTTTAACAGTTTACTTTAAACTGCTTAACAGCATTGCAAATTGGAAAATGCAAAATGTAAATTGCAAAGTTAAGGAGATTTTTTAATAATTTTGCATTTTGCACTTTAAAATCTGCATCTTGCATTGAAATTTAACCATTTCTTCAAATGGCTAAACTGTTACGAAGGAGGGGAGATGGAGAGGACCTTCATTGACCAGGTAAGGGAGAACGATCAGGTAGAGGGTGTTTTCTGGGTCAAGGAGAAGGCGATGATTACCTCCCGCGCCGGGACCCCCTATCTCAGGGTACGGCTTGCTGACCGCACCGGGGAGATAGAGGGGAGGATCTGGGACAGGGTCGAGGAGTTCGCTGACCTCTTTGAGCGGGAGGACTTCATCAGGATCAAGGCCCAGGCCACCTCTTATCATGAGCAACTCCAGTTAAACATCAAGTCCCTCAAAAAGTCCGGCGAGGACGAGGTCTTCCTGGAGGATTTCCTGCCTGCGAGCACCAGGGACCCTGAGGAGATGCTGGCCGAGTTGGTCGAGATCGCCAAGGCCATCGAGAACCCATACCTCAAGGAATTGGTCATGGCCTTTTTGGGTGCAGAGGAGTTCACGGCCCTCTTCAAGCGGGCCCCGGCTGCCAAGCGGCTCCACCACGCCTATCTCGGAGGGTTGCTGGAGCACACCCTGTCCGTTGTCAAGCTCATCCAGGAGATCAAGGGGCACTATGAGGGGATCAACCACGATCTGCTGCTTACCGGGGGGATCCTGCACGACGTGGGCAAGGTCCACGAACTCGCTTACAACATTGCCTTTGACTACACCGATGAAGGGAGATTGTTGGGGCATATCGTCATGGGGGTGGACATGGTTGAGAAGGAGATCTCCCGGATCGAGGATTTCCCTCCAGAACTTGCCATGCTGATAAAACACCTGATCATCAGCCACCACGGACAGTATGAGTGGGGCTCACCCAAGCGGCCCAAGACCCTGGAGGCCAATATCCTCTACTACCTTGACGACCTCGACGCCAAGGTCAACGGGATCAAAGAATTTATGAAGAAGGGCGAGGAAGGAGCGCGCTGGACCGATTTCCATCGTATGTTTGACCGGTTCTTTTATAAGGGGGATGGGGAGGAGAGGTAGATGTCCCTCCTTTTATCCATTAAAAAAATCTTGCGGGGGAAAAGGGGTGCTGTCAGGGTTAGCTCTTTTTTTCGCAGAAAGTGTTTTATAGGAGGAGGGGCTTGTTACGGATAGCGGGTCACATTGATGTCTTGATTTTCGATCCACTGATCGAGTTTCTGATTTAGCAACCGTTTAAAGTAGTAGCGTGTCTTGGGAAAAAGAAGGAGCAGTCCGGCCGCATCGGTGAGAAAACCTGGCGTGAGTAGGACGACCCCGGCCACGAAGATGAGCAGGGCATCCACCAACTCTTCGGCGGGCATGATCCCCTGCTGCAAACTGGAACGAACCCGGAACATGGTCTGCATACCCTGCAAACGGGCCAGGTATGCTCCCACAAAACCGGTGACTATGACAAGTATCACCGTGTTAACTGCGCCGATGGAGGAGCCGACTTTGATGAGCAGGTAGATTTCGGCGACTGGAATCAGGGTAAATGCGAGAAAAAGTTTGAGTAGCATAAAATGCGGGTTCTCCTTTTTTATTACGTGTGGTTTACCTGGCAGTAGATGAAGGCTGACTCATCAAGGACAGGGGATACAGTACGGTCAAAGAGTCGGTCGATGTAATAGACATCCTGCCACTTATTCTTTCTTTTTTTCAGTATGATAATATGGTCAACATAGGGATTCCTGTCAAGTGTTATCAGTTCCAGTACTATCTTCTCTCGCACAGGATTTAACCTTTCAAGCTATTATAAAAGTTATTGATAAGCTTAATGGAGAACAGAAAATGGGGAAAGGGATCAAGGCTGCTCATAGCGCAACGTTAATAACCTCTCTAATTCTTCACTCCTTAGTTTCTAATTATTGGGAAAGAGGGTCTGCCTATCCTCAAATTTAATTGACATCAGTTCTATCCAAAGATAGACTGCTGATGCTGAAGAAAATCCTTATTTAGGAGGTTTTGAAAATGATCGATCTGAAACCCATAAAAGAGGTCAAGATCACTATCCTTATTGATAATTATATCGACGTCCTGCTCCCCTCTGATGATCGGGTGCAGAGGCCACCCCTGGTAAAAGGAGGGCAGATGACCAAAAACCCGGTAGCAGAGCATGGCCTCTCCCTCCTCATCGATGCCGACGGGGAGAGGTTTATCATGGACTTCGGCCTCACCGCATTTGGGCTCATCCACAACATGGAGGTCCTGGGGGTTGACCCAGATAGCATCCCCTTTGGTGTCCTCAGTCATGGCCACCACGACCATCTAGGGGCTTTATACGCCCTCCTGGAGCGGAGAAAAGGGCCCTTTGCCCTTTACCTACATGGAGACGCCCTCCTGGAGCGCAGATACTTATCCCTCCCTTCGGGTGAGGGGTTTTACTTCCCCCGGGTGGAGAGGGAGCGTATGGAGGGCCACGGTGCAAAGGTAAAAGTCCTCCAGGGTCCGGAGTCGATCTTGGAGGGAAGATGTCTCATCTCCGGGGAGATACCACGGGTGACTGACTTCGAGCGGGGGCTGCCCGGCGCCTATTATGAGGAGGAAGGGAAAAGGTTAAAGGACCAGTTGCGGGACGACATGTCCCTCTACTTTCACGTGCAGGGGAAGGGCCTTCTAGTGGTCTCTGGATGTGCCCATGCCGGCATCGTCAACTCGGTCCTCTACGGGGTGAGGCTTTCGGGGATCGAGAAGGTCTACGGGATCTTAGGGGGGTTCCACCTAACAGGGCCGGGGATGGCGGAGGCCCTCCCCAAGACTCTGGACCACCTCATGGAGTTCTCCCCCCAGGTCATCTGTCCCATGCACTGCACCGGCTGGGAGTCACAGCGGAGGCTGCGGGAGGTCTTCGGAGATCGATTTATCCTCTCCTCGGCAGGGAGCACCCTGAACCTCTCAGGTTAGTGATCGAGGAAAGATAATTGTTATCTTCTCCTATTTAATTGGTAGAATTGAGAGGATTCAAGGGTTCAAGGATTCAAGTGGTTTCTCTTTTCACTAGAACCCTGGGCCCCTTGACCCCTGGAACCCTATGAGATAAATCCTTTGCCCCTTTTTAGCAACTTTTTGGAGAAGAACCTAATAAACATCTATTCAATTTTCTGGAGGGAGGGCGACCATGGCTGAGCGAAGGGAGAACTGGAGGGGTAGGCCCTATTTTTTGATGGCGGCGATAGGTTCTGCCGTTGGGCTCGGGAACGTCTGGCGTTTCCCATACATCGCCTATGCCAATGGGGGTGGGGCCTTTCTCATCCCCTATTTTGTGGCCCTGCTCACTGCCGGCATCCCCCTGATGATGTTGGAGTATGCATTGGGGGTAAAGATGCAGGGGGCACCCCATGTGGCCTTTTCTAAGATAAAAAGAGGGCTGGAATGGGTTGGATGGTGGTCCATATTGGCCGCCTTTGTGATCATCACCTATTATGCGGTGGTCATGGCATGGTGTTGGAACTACCTTTATCACTCCTTTACGTTGGCCTGGGGGAAGGATGCAGGTGGATTCTTTGTGACAAAGGTATTACAGAGGACAGGGGGACCAGCCGAGCTCGGTGGTATCCCCATGGGGATACTGTTAGGCTTATTGATCACGTGGGTGGTCATATATCTTATCATCTATAAAGGGATTGGTCGGGTCGCAAAGGTGGTCATGGCGACCGTCCCCCTCCCTATCATATTAATCGCTATCTTGGTCGTGAGGGGTATAACCCTGCCGGGGGCAGTAGATGGTCTCAACTTTTATCTTGCCCCTGACTTTTCCAAGCTATTGGAACCCAAGGTCTGGCTGGCGGCCTATGGCCAAATATTCTTTTCCCTGAGTCTTGCCATGGGCATCATGATCGTCTACGCTAGTTATTTACCGAACGATAGCGATGTGACCAATAATGCCTTTATCACCAGTTTCGCCAATTGTGGTACCAGCTTCTTCGCCGGCTTTGCCATCTTTAGCACCCTTGGCTACCTGGCGCACGTCACCGGCGTTGATATCTCTAAGGTGGCCGTGGCCGGCCCAGGGTTGGCCTTTGTCACCATCCCCACGGCCATCTCCAAGTTACCTTTTGCCGCTGCCTTCTTTGGGGCCGTTTTCTTTCTTATGCTTTTAACCCTGGCAGTGGACTCCCTGTTCTCCTTGGTGGAGGCTGATGTCACGGCCATGATCGACAAGTGGGGGGTTCGGAGAGAGAGGGTTGCCTTTGTGATCTGTCTTGTGGCCTTCCTCATCGGCCTACTGTACACCTCCAGGGGGGGAATATATTGGTTGGATATCGTCGATCACTGGATAAACAACTATGGCCTCCCGGCAATAGGACTGGCAGAGGTGATTGTCATTGGGTTCGTCTTCGGTACGAAGCCCTTCAGGAGGTTCCTAAACTCCGTCTCTGAAATCAGAGTGGGGGTCTGGTGGGATTACATGATTAAGATAGTTACCCCGATAATATTGGGTGCCACACTCATCACCAGCTTCTGTGGAGAGGTCAAGAAGGCATATGAGGGTTATCCTATGTGGGCCCTCATCATAGGGGGATGGGCGATAGTTGTGGGGATAGTCATCCTCTCCTTTGTTTTAATGAGGGCAAGGGGAAAAGAAGGAGGGAGTAGATGAGCACCGGGGCCTGGATCATGTTGATATTCGGTTGTGTGGTACTCTACGGTGGTCTGACGTGGAGTCTGCTTCGCACAAAGAAGCGTAGAAGGTCTTAAGATAAGTAAATACATCTGGATCTTCTCCCATGTAGTTGGTGGAATTTAGAGGATTCAAGGGGTCAAGTGAAATATTTATCAGGGGGCCCTTTTTTAGCAACTTTTTGGGGAAAGAACCTTACATCTTAATATTGATCTCGTAGCTTCCCACCCCCACCTTGTCGGCCAGTCCCTTTTGCCATACCAGCTCCATGACCTTGGGCCTTGCATGGGCCGGGACCATGAGGATGAGCTTCACCCCCAGCCCGGCGAACTCCTTCCATTGCTCGGCCCTCTTCGGGGTGATGCTCCCTTCCGTCTCCACCTCCATAATGGCGAGCACCATTCCATGATTGGCCAGGATGAGATCGGGATAGTGACCCTTAAATTCATGCCTCTCTTCCCCTTGGTAGTTCGCCAGGATCTCCTTGTAGTCCCTCGCCAGCCTCCTCTGGAGATAGGAGACCAGCCAGTCGTGGAAAAACTCCTCTTTTGTCATCTTCGCCTCCCTATAATTCCCCATGGGTTTCGCCCTCATTGTAGCAACAAAAGGGGGTGGTAACAAGAGGGGGATAGTTCTGCTCGGGTGTCGAGATGAATATTTGACAAACCCCCACTTCTTTGGTGGAATAGGGAGGTGATTCAGTCGTTGATACCGAGCAAGGGAGAGGGATGGAGTTCATACAGCTTGAGCAGCAGGATGGGGTAGCCCTGTTGAAGCTGAACAGGGGGGTCATCAACGCTCTCAACCTGCAGGTCCTACAGGAGGTGGGCGAGGCCCTGCAGGGGGTAAAAGATGACCCCCAGGTGTGTGGCCTGGTGCTTACCAGCGCCAACGACAAGTTCTTCTCCATCGGGTTCGATCTGCCCGAACTCTTTCCCCTTCCTCCTCAGGAGTTTGCGGCCTTTTTCCGGGCTTACAACCTCCTCTGTCTGGACCTCTACACCTTTCCTAAGCCCACGGCCACCGCCCTTACAGGACATGCGACGGCCGGGGGATGTATCTTGGCCCTCTGCATTGACTATCGCTTCATGGCCGAGGGGCGCAGACTGATGGGGGTTAACGAGATCAGGCTGGGGGTGCCCATTACCTATTTGGCCGATTGTATACTGCGGCAGTTGCTGGGGGAGCGCCAGGCCCGGGAGGTGGTCTACTTTGGTGAGCTCTATCCCCCCCAGGAGGCCCTCCAGATGGGGATGGTAGACCAGGTCTTTCCCCTGGAGGAGGTAGTATCGGCAGCCGTGAAGAAGGTCAAGGATTTGGGCGAGATGCCTCTGGATGCCCTTGCGTTAGACAAACGCCTTCGAGTGCGGGCCATAGAGGCCCAGGTCTTGTCATACTTGGAGGAAGAGGAAAGGCTGTTCCTGGAGCAGTGGTACTCTCCTGAGGCCCGCCAGCAACTTAAAGAGGCCATAGAGAAATTTGTCCCCAAGGAGTGAGGGAGATGCCCAAGCCGAGAACGGTCTTCATCTGTCAAACGTGTGGTTATCAATCTCCCAAGTGGTTGGGGAGGTGTCCCGATTGTCAGGGGTGGGGGACGCTAGTGGAAGAGCTCGTCGGTGAGGAGGCCGCTGTGCAGGAGGTGAGGCAGCGCTGGTCAACAGATGAATCCCCCCGTGCCATCGCGGAGGTGGAAGAGGAGGAGGGAGTACGGCTATGCACCCGCCTGGAGGAGTTCAACCGCGTCTTGGGCGGGGGTACCGTGGTGGGCTCAGTGGTCCTTCTAGGAGGGGATCCGGGGATCGGGAAGTCCACCCTCATGTTTCAGTGCCTCCACGACCTCGCCTCGCAAGGTAAAAGATGTCTCTATGTCTCCGCCGAGGAATCCCTAAGACAGACCAGACTTCGGGCCAGGCGCCTGGGGGCCTTGGCCGAGGAGCTGTTCGTGGTCGCTGAGACCTCCCTGGAGCGGATCATCCAGAATGTCGAAGAGCTCAAGCCCCAAATATTGGTGGTTGATTCCATCCAGTCCATTTACACCTCCCAGTTGGGATCGGCCCCGGGGAGCATCAGCCAGGTGCGGGAGACCTCGGGGAGGTTGACCTATCTGGCCAAGGGGTTGGGACCGGCGACCTTCCTGGTGGGGCATGTAACCAAAGACGGGGCCATCGCCGGCCCACGGGTCTTGGAGCATATAGTCGATACCGTTCTCTACATGGAGAGGAGTGCAGACAGCCCCTACCGCATCCTGCGGGCCGTGAAGAACCGCTTTGGCTCCACCAATGAAATCGGGGTCTTTGAGATGAAGGAGCAAGGGCTGCAGGAGGTGGCGAACCCCTCGGAGATCTTCCTGGCCGAGAGGCCCACGGGGACCTCAGGGAGTGTGGTGATGGCGAGCATAGAGGGGACAAGGCCTATTCTGGTGGAGATCCAAGCCCTGGTGGCCCCCACGGCCTTTGCCATCCCCAAGAGGATGGCCATGGGAGTGGACTACAACCGGTTATCTCTCCTTGTGGCCGTGATGGAGAAGAAGGTGGGGATAAACCTCTCCCAACAAGACATCTTCGTCAATGTGGCCGGGGGGCTGAGGATCGAGGAGCCTGCCGTAGATCTGGGTGTGGTGATCGCGGTGGCCTCCAGCCACCTGGACAGCGCCATCTCCTCCCACATGGTGGTCTTCGGCGAGGTGGGGCTGGCCGGAGAGGTGAGGGGGGTGGGTTATGGAGAGATGAGGATCCGGGAAGCGGCCCGTTTGGGCTTTAAGCAGTGTGTCCTCCCCCGCAGCACCGCTGAGGGGGTGAGGGCCTTAGGGGAGATGGAGCTGATAAAGGTGAGGGACCTGCGGGAGGTATGGGGGAGGTTGTTCTGAGGGGAAGCCCTTGATTTCCCCCCTCTTTTTGTTAGCCTCTGCGAGATCAAGACCGAGGTGGGAAGAAACGATGACAAAAGAGGATCTGAGACGGATCATCAATCGCATCGACGGCCGGGGGTATAAGGCCTACAAAGACATCAAGGGGGAGTACGACTTCGGCCCCTATTGGCTGATCATTGATCATGTACAGGGGGATCCTTTTGCCGCCCCCTCCCGGGTGAGGGTGAGGCTCCCTGTAGAGAGGGCTGGTTTCCCCCGGGACCTATGGGGAAAGAGGCTGCGCCGGATTGCCTTTTGTGATTACCTAGCCCGCCAGTTTCATCAGGCCATCCGCCGCTGGACCAAGGGACATCGCGGGATGGGCAAAAGCGGCCTGGTCGATATCGATGTGGGTGGACAGGAGATCTTGGAGAGGAATGCGGTCCTCATCGATGGCCGGGACCTGGAGGTCCGTTTTGTGGTGGGGCTCCCCGCGGCCGGCCGGACCATCTTGGGGAGGGAGGCCCTGGGAATCTTCTTTGAGGAGATCCCCAGGGTGGTGAATGGATCCCTCTTCTACCGGAGCATCGATCAGGAAGGGGTCCAGAGGCATGTCGATGTGGCAGAGGACCAGGAGGTGATGCGGGGGCTGTTGGACGAGAAGGGTCTGGTGGCCTTTGTGGCCGGGGAATCGGTGTTGCCCAGGCGCAGCGGGGTGGACGATAGGCCCCTGGAAACAGGGGCCATACCCCTGAGCCCTCCCTTCGAACTGGAGCTGGAAATGGAACTCCCCCATCGGGGCAGGATCAAGGGGATGGGGATCCCCAAGGGGGTGACCCTCATTGTAGGAGGGGGGTTCCACGGAAAATCTACCCTCCTGAACGCCATCGAGCGGGGGATCTACAACCACATCCCTGATGATGGGAGGGAATACGTGGTGACCAACAGGGCGGCTGTGAAGATCAGGGCGGAGGATGGCCGCCTGATAGAGAAGGTGAACATCAGCCCCTTCATCACTAACCTCCCCTTCGGCAAGGATACTGTGAGGTTCTCCACCGACAACGCCAGCGGTAGCACCTCTCAGGCAGCCAACATCATGGAGGCCTTGGAGGTTGGGGCCCAGGTCCTGCTGATCGATGAGGACACCTCGGCCACCAACTTCATGGTGCGGGATGAACGGATGCAAGAGTTGGTGGCCAAGGATAAGGAGCCCATCACCCCCTTCGTTGATAAGGTGCATAAGCTCTATGTCGATCTAGGGGTCTCCACCATCCTGGTCATGGGGGGTTCTGGTGACTACTTCGATGTGGCTGATACCGTCATCATGATGGACAACTACAAACCCCTCTGTGTCACCCAGCAGACCAAGGAGATCGCCGCCAAGCACGCCAGCCGCAGGAAGGACGAAGGGGGGGATGCCTTTGGTGAAGTTACCCCACGGCGTCCCCTGAGCACCAGCTTTGACCCTAGCCGGGGCAAAAGGGAGGTCAAGATAGACGCCAAGGGACTCAGGACCATCCTCTACGGGACCACCAGCATAGACCTCTCTTATCTTGAACAGTTGGTGGATATGAGTCAGACCAGGGTCATCGGCCTGATGATCCATTACTACTCTGAGAAATGCCTGCATCGGTCTGGCTCCTTAAAGGAGGGAATGGAGTTGGTGATGAGGGATGTGCAGGAGAGGGGGCTCGACTGCCTCCTCCCCTACAAGGTGGGTAACCTCGCCATGCCCAGGATCTTTGAAATGGCCGGGGCCATCAACCGCATGCGTAGCCTGAAGGTGGAGTAATGGAGATCAGGGTACCCTATGGGCAGAGCTGGCTCCTGGTCGATGTCCCCGATGAGAACTTGACAGGGGTCATCTCCCCCAATGAAGTCCCGCAGCGAGAGGATAAAGAGGTCTTGGAGGAGAGCCTGGAACACCCCATCGATGTCGGGATACTGGGAGATTTCTTGGCCGATGGCTGCCAGGTCCTTTTTTTGGTCAACGACGCCACCCGTCCCACCCCCACGGCGCGCGTCCTCGACCTCCTTTCTAGAGAGATAGAGGGACATCCCCTACAATTTCTCATGGCAACCGGCACCCACCGTCCTCCCACCTCCGAGGAGTTTCGGCAGATCTTTGGCCGCTGGGGCGAGGTATTTAAAAAATACATCTTGGTCCACGACGCCAGGAAGGAGTCCGAGATGGTTCCTTTAGGGGTCACCTCCCGGGGGACACAGCTTTACCTCAACAGACGGGTAGTCGAGGCTCACAAGGTGGTGGCCATATCTTCGGTGGAACCTCACTATTTCGCCGGTTATACAGGGGGAAGAAAGTCCTTCTTTCCGGGGGTGGCTGCATACCAGTCCACAGAACAAAACCATCGTCTGGCTATGCAGAAGGAAGCAGCCCCCCTGGCCTTGAGGGGAAACCCCATCCACGAGGATCTGGTCGAGGCCATGGGATCCCTCCAGGGAAAGGAGATCTATTCCCTCCAGTTGGTGTTGGACCGTTCCCATCGCATCTATGCCGCCTTTTGTGGCTCCTTGGGGAGGACCTTTGCGGCGGCGGTGGAAAAGGCCGATGAGGTCTTCTCCGTGGAGGTTCGGGAGCGGGCCGAGGTGGTGGTGACGGTGGCCCCCTACCCCATGGACATCGACCTCTATCAATCCCAGAAGGCCCTGGAGCATGGGAAGTTGGCCCTCAAGGAGGGCGGGATCCTTATCTTGGTCTCCCGCTGCCGTATGGGTATCGGAAATGAGGGATTTTACAGACTCTTGAGCCGAGCGGAGACCCCTGGGAAGGTTTTTTCTTTTATCGGCAGCGATTATCACCTAGGAGACCACAAGGCGGCCAAGATCGCCGAGCTGGCCATGACGGCAAGTATTTGGGGGATGACAGATCTGGATCCGTCGATCCTGGAAAGGGCCTTTATTAGGCCATGGGGCGACCTTCAGGAAGCCCTCAGGGCGGCCATAAAGGAGAAGGGGCCCCATGCCCAGGTCCTTTTTCTGATGAACGGAAGTATGTCAGTCCCCAAGGTAGGGAGCGATTCCAGGTGAAGGAGGTCATCTTAGATACCCATTTTCCCGGCCTTCCCCTGCTCAAGCGGGGAAAGGTGAGGGACGTCTACCAGGTGGGTGACAAGCTTTTAATCGTGGCCACCGATAGGGTGTCTGCATTCGACGTGGTCATGGCCGATCCCATACCTGACAAGGGGAGGATCCTGACCCAGATCTCCGCCTACTGGTTCCGGGAGATGGAGGACCTGATACCCCATCACCTGATCTCCACCCGCGTGGAGGATTACCCCCCGCAGTGCCGCAGGTATGCGGAGGTATTGGAGGGGCGGAGCATGCTGGTTAACCGCGCCGAACCCATCCCCATTGAGTGTGTGATCAGGGGATATCTGGCAGGCTCAGGCTGGAAGGAGTACCAGGAAAAAGGGGAGGTATGCGGGATAAGGCTCCCGGAGGGATTAGTCGAAGCAGCACCTCTGGCCACCTCCATCTTCACCCCTGCCACCAAAGAGGAGATGGGGACCCACGATATCAATATCACCTTTGAGGAGATGAAGGAGAGGGTAGGGGAAGGATTGGCCGAAAGGTTGCGCAAGATCAGTCTCAGGATATATGGGCGGGCCCGCCGCATAGCTGAGGCCAAGGGGATCATCATCGCTGATACCAAAATGGAGTTCGGCCTGCGGGATGGTGAGCTCGTCCTCATCGATGAGCTCCTCACCCCTGATTCCTCCCGCTTTTGGCCCGCCAAGGGATATCGACCGGGAGGACCTCAGCACAGCTTCGACAAACAGTTCTTGCGGGATTATCTCCTTACCCTCCCCTGGGATAAGAGCCCACCTCCCCCTCCGCTGCCGCCGGAGATCGTGGCCAAGACGAGGGAGCGATACCTGGAGGCCTTGAAGCGGCTGACCGGTTAGTGGGTTTAAAACTCCCTCTCCCTTCAAGGTATAAAGAGGTTGCTGGTTGAAAAATTCGGGTCGCTGGTCAGGTTTACACCTAGACGTCTTAAACCTGCCTCATCACCAGGTGTGGGCATGTGGGTCATATGGACTTCGCAGCCCTGAAGTTCCTTCAATTGCTCTAAAGCCAATTGAGCTGCCGAATTTGTTGTGGCGCTGATGCTGAGGGCGATAAGGGCCTCATCCAAATCAAGGCTAAGGGCCTTTTCATTCATGATTTCCATCTTAAGTTTCCCCACAGAATCAGTGATATAGGGGGGTAACAACTTTATCTTTTCAGGAATTCCTGCCAGATGTTTAATTGCATGTAAAACCAGGCTTGAGGCAGCATGCATGCGAGTGGAATTATTGCCCGTAATAATCATACCGTCTTTCAACTGTATGGCTGCGCCGCAATAAATGCCCTCGTTGCCCTTATCACGCTGTTGCGCTTCGAGAGCGGCTCGGCGTGCCGGCTCAACAACAGGCCTGGATTCGGGACTCAGATTAAAATCCTTTAAGAAAAGTTCAACTCTCTGAACAGTCTCTCTATTTGCAAAACCCATCCGGTATTCGCAATTGTATCGAAAATATCGTCTGATGATTTCCTGTTTGGCCGCCTCTTGGGCTGCCTCATCATCGGTTATGGCAAAACCGGCCCGGTTAACGCCCATATCTGTGGGAGACTGATAAAATGATTCATTCCCCGTAATCTTCGTCAGAATCCTTTTAAGAACCGGAAAGACCTCTACGTCACGATTGTAATTTACTGCCCTCTTTTGATAGGCCTCCAGATGAAAGGGGTCAATTAAATTAAAGTCCCCAATATCCGCGGTGGCCGCTTCATAGGCCACATTTACCGGATGCTTTAGGGACAAATTCCAGATAGGGAAGGTCTCAAATTTAGCATACCCTGCCTTTATGCCCCTTTTATATTCATGATAACATTGCGATAGACAGGTGGCCAATTTCCCGCTGCCAGGCCCGGGACCGGTGACAATGACCAGGGGTTTTTGCGTTTTAATATATTCATTAGCCCCGTAGCCTTCATCACTGACAATGAGATCAACATCTGTAGGATATCCTTTGGTGAAACGATGAGTAAAGACTTTAACATCTCTGCGTTCCAGCATATTTTTAAACAGATTGGCAGCCGGCTGATTATCATAACGTGTTATGACCACACCTAGTACGCTTAAGCCCCAATCCCTTAAATCATCGATTATCTTAAGGGCATCAGAATCATAGGTGATCCCAAAATCCGCTCTGATCTTTTTCCTTTCAATATCACCAGCATAAATGCAGAGGAGGATATCGGCCTTTTCTTTCAATTGTTGTAAAAGCCGCATCTTTATGTTCGGGTCATACCCGGGCAAGACCCGTGCGGCATGATAGTCATATAAAAGCTTACCCCCGAATTCCAGGTATAGTTTGTTGTTAAATTTTTTCACCCTTTCCAGGATTTCAGCGGTCTGCTCTTTGATATATCGTTCGTTGTCAAAGACTGTTGAGATTGTCATATATGCTTCTTACTGACGTTTGCAGGAATATTATAGGGTGTTCAAAGGGGATTGTAAAGGCGTTTGGTCGGGGTCAAGTTCAAAAGAAAATGAGAGATTTCTAAATGAAAGATGAAGCAAGAACAATAAAAGATGCGGCTCCTTTTTCTTCCGTAATCTCGCAGCCACGTTATTACATTATTTAAGGACGTTATATATCAGAGTATTAGAGGGGTCCCTCCTTTTCCCCTGATTAACGCTTGAATTCAGTGGTGGCGTTTAGCCATCCGCTGGAATGATTTGATACTTATTAGAAGTCTATTACATCAGGTGTACGTTCTCGAATGCACTGCACAAAGTATTTCAGTGTTCCTGGCCACAGAAGTGCAGCATTTGTAAGGCTTGCCGGTGGTGCGTTCCAAGTTCCGACTATCTCGTCATTTTCAACGGAGCCATCAAGGTAAAGCACCTCGTATATTGGCCCGTCAATTTCACTGTCAGAAATAGTGAAGTCATTTCGGTTCACAGAAGCTGGATCTTCGTCAACAAACAAACCGCTCAGATGTAACAGAATGGGCGTCCAACCATAGGAAGAATATCCCCAAACATCCAAAACTTCATAGAGAGACATTCGTTTTGTGCTGTTTTGGCTTTAGGTCAATGACCAATGTTGAACCTCGGTATTCGTCAGTACTTGAAAGGGCTTTTTCAGCATCCAAATGCCAGAGATTCGGAAAAATAATTGAACGAGTAAAATCCACTGCGATCCCACCCCCATCTTGGTTTGCGTTTTTCTGCCATATTATTGCTTCTGAACAAAGTTAGCTTTAGTAGCAAAGGGACCTTCCTAAATTTTGATTCTACTGCAAAAACCCCTTAATTTGATAGAAATAATTTTTAAAATAGCGAGAAAGTTCAGTAAAAACATTGACTTTTAGAGGGTCTTAGGATAACATAACATCTT
>JAFDHG010000016.1 GCA_019308925.1 Deltaproteobacteria bacterium | reverse complement strand
TGCATTAAGGAAAGCGATCCAGCAGGAGCTTGGGATAGAGGTGCAGGAGGTAGTAGCTGCGTAATGGAAAAGATGGGCCGCTACAGAATTTCAACTAAAAATGGGATTGACTCAAATACTACCCTTCAGGTTGAGGTAACAACTGCCTGCAATCTTAACTGTACAATATGTCTGAGACGGGGGTTGGAAAGACCGAATAAGTTCCTCTCCCTGGGTGATTTCAAAGGGATGCTCGATCCGGGCAGCTTCCGCTATGTTGGGTTGCACGGATGGGGAGAGCCTTTACTCCATCAGGAGCTCTTTGAAATGGTGGAATATGCGGAGTCAAGGGGCGTACATACGAATCTTACCACGAACGGGACGCTGGTGGAAAAGCGGTTGGACGAGATATTCCGGAGCAGGTTAAGGGAGATTGCCTTCGGGATATATGATAAGAAGTTGTTATCTGAGGTTTCGCCTCAGGTTGAAGGGCTTGTGGCGCAGAGGGAAAAAGGGCATTTCAAAAGGCCTAAGATCTATTTCGACATCACCATTTATCAGGGCAACCGAGATCAAATTCCGGAGATGATAAAACTTGCCTCGGAGATGAGAATAGATGCCATAATACTCCACAGGCTTTTCAATGTCTACGGAGTGGACTCAGATGCAAAATGTCTCTCTGAAGAAGAGGAAAAGAAACTTTTTAAAGAGATAAAAGGGATTACTAGATCACTGAAAATAGAATTGTACCTTCCTGAGAGACATTCCTACCCCTGTCGCATTGTCAGGCGCAGTATCTTCGTAACAGTGGATGGAAAGGTTACACCTTGCACCTATCTCCTCGAAGATCATCTCGGAGATGCCTTTGAAGAGGGGGTGGAGAGAGTTCTGCGCTCCGAGGTATACGGCAGTTTCGTCAAAAAGATGAAACAACACCCCATATGCAGTAGATGTAGGTGGTGAGAGGATGAAGGGCTCTTATTTCAGCCTTTATGAATGGCTAGTGATCGTGCTCCTTGCGCTTTGTGGTGCCCTGGTGAACGTTTACCTTCCGGTGAAGGCCCTGGCCGAGGGACTTAACATCCCCGGACCTGCAGCAGGGATGGCGCTTTTGGGCGGGTTCATCTTTGTGGTGTGGGTCTCTTTGGGCCGTAGACTCACCGGCAAGAGATACGCAGGGCTTATAATAGCTGTGCTCCTTGCCTCCTTTTGTCTTTTCTTAAGACCTTGGTATGGGGTGGTCTCTCCTTCCTGGTTCAGCATTTATGGCATCCTGGCCCTTTTTGCCCTCGGGTTCTGGGTGGAGCTTATTCAGGGGAGATGGGAAGTGGTGGGGGGTGGCCTGGGGAACCTCTTCTGTCTGGGGATAACCTGGCTTGCCTTAGGTCTTCACCTCCATGTGTGGGCTCCGGCGAAATTTGCCCCTTTGCTCCTGTTTGCCTCCTTCCTTTCTGGGGCAGTGGGAGTTTTACTTGCCCGGTTTGTGGGAGGACTTGTCGGTGGAAGCGCAATGATGAAAAGGCCGTATAGGGGGTAAATTCAGAGAGGTTTTAGCCCCTTACAGGGGATTGACAAAGGGGAACAGGGTAGTATAAGAAAAGCATCAAGGTCCATGAAGGGTCTATAAGGCTTAACTAGATTTTTAAAGGGAAAATAAAGGCCACGAAGGTCTTGCAGCGGCAGAAGCCGGAGGCATTCGTGGCCTTTTTGCTTTTTGAAATTCTGAGAAAGGGGGTGAGGAGATTGAGATGGGGGAAATAAAGGGGGCAGGCCCAAGCACTGGTGAGGCACCTGACCTGCCCCAGGAGCTGCAGCAAAGACCACAGCCCCCGACATATTTTTGCATAAAAGGGGGTGGATGACAAGGAGGGAGAAATGAAGAGGATAGTGTTAATTTGTGCAATGATGTGCCTTTTACTGTGGCCCATTATAGGAGCCGCTGAGGAGGTAGAGGAAGAAATAGAGCTGGAGGAGATAGTGGTCACCGCCACAAGGCATAAGACACCCCTTGAGGAAATTCCGGCTAGTGTGACTGTGATAACAAGGGAGCAAATCGAGGCCTCAAACAATTTGAGGGTGGACCACATCCTCAGGAAGTACGCTGGGATCGACATAAGAAGGCCCTCAGGGATTGTTGGTCGCTCCACGGTCTCCATGCGGGGTATGGGGGATATGCCTGGGCGAACCCTGATTCTGCTTGACGGCCATCCCATGAACAAGGCCGACACAGGATCGGTCAACTGGAACCTCCTCCGGGCCGAGGACATCGAACGCATAGAGATCGTCAGGGGACCTGCCTCTGCCCTCTATGGCTCAAATGCCATGGGAGGGGTGATCAATATCATCACGAGAAAACCTGTAGAGAAACCCGTAAGCTTCGCCCTAAGCAGCCGCTACGGGACCTGGAACACTTGGAACGTCGGGACTACTCTCAATGGAAAGCTCAAAAACTTCGGCTATTATCTCTCATACGATCACCTAGAGAGTGATGGCTACAATCCAACCCCTCGAGAGGATCGCACCCCTTATGACATCAAAAGAGATCTCAAAGAGGACCATCTCTGGACTAAGTTCAGCTATGACCTCACCGATCAGTCCTCCGTTACTCTGGGATACCTTCACTTTGAAGACAAAAGGGGAGAGGGAGAGAGATATCGTCACCCGGATGGAGTTTACCGCTCTTGGGATACCAATGGAGTAAACCTTACCTACGAATTGACCTTAGGACAGTTTGAATGGCTGGTCAAAGGCTTCTACAACCAGGAGGACTACTTCTGGAATAGGGAGCGCCTAAGGAAAGGCAAATATACCTGGTATAAAGTAGACGTGGAAAGGGTGGACGCAGGGGGAACGATTCAGACGACCTTTCCTCTATTTTCGTGGAGCATTTTGACACTTGGAGTCGACAATAAATACGGCAGCGTAGATGGAAAGGATGACTATATCCTAGAAAAAGATGCTCCAAGCGATAAGGATGTGAAAAACAAAGGGAAACAGCTATCTTTTTCCTTCTTCTTCAACGATGAAATCACGATAAAAGAGAAACTCGTCCTGAACATAGGGGCACGCTATGATTGGGTCAAGAGTTACGATGGCTCCTTTTACGACTCCTCTGGCTTCTTGCAAAGCAGGGACCATAGAGATAAAAGCTGGGGAGAGTTCAGCCCCAGGGTTGGCCTCCTCTATCGCTTGAGCGATGCCACCTCGGTTAGGGCTTCAGTAGGCAAGGCCTTCAGAGCGCCTATCCTTGACGACCTTTACAGGAGCGGCATCTTTCGAGGAAGGATATATGCAGCCAACCCAGAACTTGATCCGGAAAGGCTTATCACCTATGAGGCAGGTATCGAGCATTACTTCACCAAGGATTTGGTGGCAAGACTTTCAGGCTACTACACAGACGCCGAGGATTTCTTCTACTCTATAAGGATCGGGATCGATCCTGGTACTGGTCGTGACCTCTACCAGCGGAAGAATGTAGGAAAGGTGGAGATCTATGGAACAGAGATGGAGGTAGATTACCGCATCTTTTCTTGGTTGTCTACCTTCTTCAACATCACCTGGAACCGCTCAAAGATCAAGGAATTTGACCCTAATCCGACCCTGGAGGGAAATGATTTGGAATACACCCCCCGTATTAAATGCAACGTGGGTATCTCCTTCTCCCATCCAAAGATATGCCGGGCAGAGATTGTGGGAAGGTATATCGGTGATATGTATACTGACGCTGAGAACACATACGCAGGGAAGTTAGATGACCACTTCGTGGTCGACGTTAAGCTTTCGAGGAAGATCTTCAAACACATAGAATTATCCCTGGATTTCATGAACCTCTTTGATGAGCACTACGAAGAATATTTAGATAGCGAAGCCCCCAGATTTACAGTCATGGGAGGTGTAACATTGAAATTCTGAAGGGCGAGGCCTGACCAAAAGACAACCATGCCTTCTCGTTTTTTTGAAGCTCTGAGAAAGGAGGTGATAGATTTGAGATGGGGGAAATAAAACAGGCATTTGGTAACTTCGGCAGGGATAAAGTAACAAGGAGGTTTAGCCTATGTTTTTCATTGTACCCATCAATCTGAAAAGAGCCTCTGATTTCCATGGTCATCTATGCCCGGACCTAGTCATAGGATGCAGGGCGTGTGAACTGGCAGAGAAGATACTCGGGAGAGAGAGGATAAAGAAGGAGGGCATTGTCGTTGTAGCGTATAACTCAACAAGTGCTATAGACGCTATACAGACTTTGACAGGCTGCACCACAGGAAACAGGGCACTTCAAATTATAGACTGGGGAAAACACAGATACCTGTTTATCTTCGAGACCACCGGCGAAGGCGTCGAGATATCGTTAAAGAATCATAACCTTCAAAGCAGTGAAGAATACAACGCCCTGGAGGAGATAGTGAGTCGCCACCCTTCAAACCCAAAGGAGTCTGTCCTTTATCAAGGGATGATCGATGAAAGGGTCAACCAGCTCCTTTCAGCGACGAACGAAGACATCTTCACGTACAGGGAAGTGAAGCTGAACCCTGTAAAGAGGGAGATAGTAACGGGTTTGCTTCGGTGCGAAATATGTGGGGACATGGTGTTGAGAAGCAATACAACTCGGGCCAGGGGCAAGACCATCTGCTATGAATGTTTCCATAAAGAGACCGGGATGATGGAGAACAACTGAGATTAGCTTGATGAAGCTTTCCCCAACTGTACAAATCCTGACTCCGCTGCATCCCCTTTCTCAAATTACGTGCCTGAGGCCGGTCTGAATTTCGGGAGGCTGAATTCATCGGTGACATCGTCCCAAACAACTTCTACGGGCATGTCACACCGCACCTCTGGGGGGCTACATCCGACGATATTTGTGAGGATACAGGGTCCTTCTGAAAGCTCCACAACGGCCGTCACATATGGGATCTCATCTTCAAAGGCCGGGTGAAAGGCGACGTGGTAGACCGCAAAGCTATAGACACGGCCCTTCCCGCTTGCGACCACCCACTGCGTTTGGGATGAATGGCAGATAGGACATATGACTGAGGGGGGCCACCTCAGGTGCCCGCACTGGCTGCATTTCTGGAATCTGAGCTGGTGCGCTTTACACCCCTCCCAGAAGGGTCTTGTGTCTGCGTTGGGTTTGGGCAGAGGCTTTTTATATCCCATATTAGAGTCTCCTTAATATAATTGCGCAATGGCTTTGAAACACGCCCCCGTTATCGCTACAAAGGATTATCTGGGGTTCTTTCGTCCCCGTTGTGGGTCCAAGCTGTCTTTGCCCGCAGCGTCCCATCAATTGCATCACCCCCTCTGTTAAGGGGGTAAGGCCCATAAAATAGGCCTCGGATAGGAGCCCCCCGGATGTATTCACAGGTATCTCTCCTCCCGGGGCGGTCCTTCCGTCCTTGAACCAATCTTTCCCCTCTCCCGGGCCGAAAAAGCCGTAGTCTTGTAGAGTGATCTCCACCGTATATGTGAAACAGTCGTATATCTCGCAGGCATCTATTTCATCTACGGTGATCCCCGCCATCTCAAAGGCGATCTCACCCGCTATTTTCGCTCCCGTAGGGCCTGCCATAAAGTCAGACTGATGTACATCGACGGATGGATTGGACTGCCCAATACCCATAATAACTACTGGAGGGTTTCTCAGATCCTTTGCCCTCTCGGTTGAAGTAACGATATATGCCCTGCCTCCATCGCTTATAAGACATGCGTCGTAGATCCTGAACGGTTCAACTACCCAGCTTGCAGCCATATATTCTTCGTAGCTGAGGGGTCGATCATGCATCATGGCCTTCGGATTTAGGTTAGCCCACTTTCTCTGGCTTACGGCAATTTCCTTCCAAGTCTGCGGCCCCGTTCCGAACAGATGCATTGCCCTGCGGGCGGCCATGGCATAGTTGGCAATTAGACCAAATTCACCAAAAGCTGCATTGTCAGCCACAGGTTCGCCATGGGTTGCCTCCTTCATGAAGGTTCTCCTACCGGAGTAGGCATTGTCGCCATAGGCGATAAGTACGTAGTTGCAAAACCCCATCTCTATAAGACCTATTGCATGCAGCATCTGATTTCTAGCACAGTTCGCCTCCTGGGCAAGGACCTTTGGTCTTATCCCGAGCAGTTGGGCCACGAGGTAGGGGGTGACCTCCACATCGTTTCCGAGGGGCTCAAAGTGTCTGTAGCATATGAGCCCATCTATATCCTCCTTTTTTAGGCCGGCATCCTTTATGGCATTGGCACAGGCCTCGATGTAAAAGCTCAATGCTGTTCGATCGGCGACCTCCTCCTGAGGGGTGTACCCCACCCCTACAATTGCATACTTATCCTTTAGCTTTTTAAGGCCCATATGATAATCACTCTCCCGTAATTTTGGTCAAGACAAATTAAATCTTTTTGATGAGATATGCAATCATTTCTCAATTAAATGTTAGATTATTGTCGTGATGAGTCTACGGCTCCTGAGGGTATTCTCCCTTCCTCTGGACAAAAGGGTTTCACATGAATATATTATAAAAAGTCTCGAAGGTCTAAAAGGAAAAAGTTATATGTCATCGGAATTAGATAAAGTCATAGTGGAGATTCAGAGAGATCTGTGGAAGGGGTATAGTGAAACAGTTATCGATCACGCCCTGAATCCCAGAAATGTAGGGCAGATCACCAATGCTGATGGCATCGGTACCTTCACCGGTCCGTGTGGAGATACCATGAAGATATGGCTGAAGGTAAAAGACGGTACGATTGCAGAGGCTACCTTTTTGACCAATGGCTGTGGAACCACGTTAGCAACAGGCAGTATGATTACTGAATTAGCTAAAGGAAAAGAGGTCCGGGAGGCCTTAAGGATTTCCTCAGACGATGTGCTAAATGTCTTGGGAGGTTTGCCTGAGGAAAGTCTTCATTGTGCGGCCTTGGCAGCAAGTGCCTTAAAGATGGCAATTAATGATTTTTTTGCTTATATCAGAGACCCCTGGAAAAGGGCCTATCAGAGAAGAGATGATCAGTAAGTAAAGAGGGTAGGAATCTGCTTGCTTTCACCCTTTTTGTTTATCTTAGTACGAACCCGACTGCAAAAGCCCTGAGATGTCTGGAAGGTCCTCCAATCGCTGGAGGTCATCGATGACTTTATTGGCCCTCTCCTCCTCCAAGAGCGTACGGACATTGTGCTTGAATTTCTCTATGAGCTCCGCATCTGTCATCTTATCTCTCAATGCAAGGCCCCTTTGGGAGTATACCTTCCGTGTTGCCCCCTTATGAACCATCACTTCAACATCAGGCCTCTCTCTAGCATCACCATCCATAGCGGTGAGGATTTTGACCCTTCTCATGAATTCGATGATCTTGGAGTCCCTGAAGGTCTCCTGTGCCTGCCAAGAGGGACCTATCTCAATCCCATGGGCCATGACGGCAAAGACATAGGGCACACTAAACTGGGCCTCGATGTGTGTCTCTATCTGAGTAGTCCGCCACAAAGGAAGTTCAGCCAGAGGATTGAGCCTTACCCTCACCTCCCCTATCTCATCAGGCTGGAGACCATTTTCAATGATAATCTTTTGGAAGTGGGCAAGGGCATTCTGCATTGCCCCACAGCAGGGGAATGTCTTATAGAAGATCCTATAAGGGAAATACCACTTTTCTCCCAATCCCTCTGTTATAGATTCTGGCATCCATCCATCGCACCCAAAGCCCCTCCAGAAACCATAGTTACCTTCTAGGACCTCTTTGTCCCCTGTGTAGCCCATTTCAGCCAAAAGGACTGCTATGACCTCTGCCTGGGACAAGAACCCCGCTGCGAGGTACTTGGACATGGAGGAAGGAAGGGTGAAGGCAAACTTCATCAGCATGGGCACAGGAGCTGTGTAGCCGGCTATCCCCATGGCATGGGCCATCCTTTCGGCATTGAGGCCCAAAAGTCTGCCAGCACCAGCTACCCCTCCAAATGCACACAGGCCATATCCAGGTGTAGGAAGGGACATCACCATCTCCCTTTCCGGGAGCTCTACGGCGAATCTATTGCCAAATATCAGGCTTGAACCTATCCTTGTCGCCAGCTCATGGGCCAGGGCAATGGCCACGATTAGCTCCTTACCCGATATCCCCTTCATTTCCCCGATGGCTAAAGGGGCCGCCATTACATAAGGGGTAGCATGGTCAGGTGGAGAGAGGAGGGCCTCGTAATCGAGGGCATTGATCAACTCTCCAGTGGCAAAAGAAGAGGCAGCCACTGATACCTTATCCATTGTGCCCACGATGGTGGCCTCTGATGGCCCTCCTAGACATCTTGCCAACCTTACAGCGATCTTACCCTTTTCCGTTCTTAAACCACCCAAGGCACACCCAAGGGAGTCGAGCATGAGCCTCTTGATTTCATTTACTACCTCAAGGGGCAAGTCCTCATATTTCAATTCGGTTGCAAAGCGGGCGATCTCTCTGGTTATAGTCATGAGTTCTGTCCTAACAGGCGGCTCGAAAGGCACGATGAAGGGCAGAGAGGGTCTTCTCAATGTCCTCGTCGGTGTGGGCCAGGGAGAGAAAACCCGCCTCAAACTGGGAAGGGGCGATGTAGATCCCCTGCTCTAAAAGGGCCCAGAAGTAGCGCCGAAAGGCCTCGGTGTCGCTCCTTTTTGCCGAGGCGTAGTCCATTACCGGCCCGGAGGTGAAGAAGGTGCAGAACATGGAATCCACCCTGGTGAACGAGGTCGGGGCACCTGCCGTGTGGGCGATCTTATCGGCCTCAGTGCAGAGGTAAGAGGCCTTCTCCTCTAGACGTCGATAGGTCCCCTCCTCCCTCAGAAGCTTCAAGGTCTCTATCCCCGCGGTCATAGCCAGGGGGTTTCCAGAGAGGGTCCCGGCCTGATAGATCCCCCCTGCCGGGGCCAGCTCCTCCATAATCTCCTTCTTCCCGCCGAAGGCCCCCACTGGCAGTCCACCGCCGATGATCTTTCCGAGGCAGGTGAGCTCTGGCATCACACCATAGAGCCCTTGGGCTCCAGACCACCCCACCCGAAAACCGGTGATTACCTCGTCAAAGATCAAGACGATTCCCTCTTCATCACACAGTTTCCTCAACCCCTCGAGAAACCCCTCCTGTGGGGGGATCACCCCCATGTTCCCGGCAATGGGCTCCAGGATAATGCAGGCGATCTGGCCGGAGTTGGCCAGCACCAACCCCTTGACTGCATCCAGGTCATTGAAGGGGGCAAGCAGTGTATTGCGCGCATAATCATCTGGAACCCCGGGGCTGTCCGGCATCCCAAAGGTAGTAGCTCCAGAGCCTGCCCGCACCAAGAGGCCATCGGAGTGACCGTGGTAGCAACCCTCGAACTTGATGACTTTATCCCTCTTTGTATAACCCCTGGCCAAGCGAATGGCGCTCATCACCGCCTCGGTCCCGGAGTTGACCATCCGCACCATTTCCACTGAGGGGACCGCCTCCACAACGAGGGAGGCGAGCTCCACCTCCAAGGCTGTGGGGGCCCCGTAGCTGGTTCCCCTCCCAGCAGCAAGCTGAAGGGCCTCCACCACCCGGGGGTGGGCATGTCCCAGGATCATGGGACCCCAAGAGGCCACGTAATCGATATATTCCCTTCCATCCACATCCCAGATCTTTGACCCCTGGGCCCGCTGGATGAAGAGGGGAGTGCCCCTCACTGCCCGGAAGGCTCGCACTGGGCTGTTCACACCACCTGGGATATATCTCTTAGCCTCCTGGAAGAGCCTTTCCGAATCCTCCATCCTTCGATCCCCCTTTTACCTCAAGCGACGCAAAACCACCCCCCTCCATCCTCAGGGTGGCCTACGTAATCTACCACGTTAGCGAAAATCCATCAATGGCAAAAGGAGAAAAATGGCCTCCATGTGGTTTTGTAAGCCCCTTTCTTTTTTCAGAAGCCGGCTAGCTGTACAGAAATTTTCTTGACATACTAATCTCTTCTTACCTAAGATGCTGCAATAAAAGGATTTCGAAAAAGTAAAGACATTGTAGAGAGGTATTTTGATGGGAGAAAAAGAGGGATTGAAAGCTGATAAGGAGGGTAATGAGAAATAACAAATAAAAGGAGGGATGAAGATGAAAAAAAGAATACTTTCAAGTTTAGGCATTTTATTAGCAGTTGTTATTGGTATTTTTGTCTTTTCCAGCTCGAGCATTGCCGTCGAATTTTCTGCAGACATGATCCTAAAACAGCGTGGAGAGACACTCACAGGCAAAGTCTATGTTAAAGGAGACAAGATAAGACAAGAATTTTTACAAAGAGGGGAAAAACAAGTGATAATTTTACGGATGGACAAAAATGTTGTCTGGAACCTGATGCCGGAGGAGAAGATCTACATGGAGATGTCGAGTCTCGGGGGTGCAGCGAATGACCCTAAAATAGAACAGAAAATAAAGGACATGGCCGAAAAAAGATATCTCGGCAAAGAAAAAGTAAGCGGATATGTTTGCGAAAAATATCAGTATATCTACCATGATAAATCTACGGGCACTGTGACCCAATGGTTTTCGAAAAAGCTCAACTATCCAATTAAAGCAGAACATAAAGCACCATCCCATTACATGTTTACTGAGTACAAAAACATAAAAGAAAAGAAGGTCCTAGATTCTTTATTTGAGATACCGGCAGGATATAGAAAGCTTTCAATGTAGGTTGATAATTAGTTTATGCCTTTGGGCTTAGGTCTTGATGGATTGTCGTCCAAAGGTGTTTTTGCAATATGTAAGGAATCTGAATCTTATTTCACTCCCGTCCAATCTTCCTTCACTGAGGGGAGAAAAATATTTTCCTTCTTGAATCTTGTTGATATTCGGGGTTTAGTTTATAAAGAAAAAAATTTATTGTATATAAATCGTAATTAGTGTATAGTTAACATCAAAATAAAAAGACCTCCCTTTTTGGATATCGGTTCATCTGAGATACCTATCTTTTTCATCCATTAGGAAGGTGAAAAAGGGATCAATGATGAAGATTCTTTTGATTTATCCAAAGTACCCCGACACCTTCTGGAGCTTCAAACATGCCCTGAAGTTCATCTCTAAAAAGGCATCCTTCCCCCCTCTGGGACTGCTTACTGTAGCCGCCATGCTCCCCAGGGAGTGGAAAAAGAAGCTTATAGATATGAACGTAAGGCCCTTAAGCGATGAGGCCCTCCAATGGGCTGACTATGTCTTCATCAGCGCCATGGCCGTCCAGAGGGAGTCGGCAAGAGAGGTGATCAACAGATGCAAAAGGATGGGGGTCAAGACAGTGGCGGGGGGTCCCCTCTTCACTGCCGAGCGCGAGGAGTTTGAGGATGTAGATCACCTGGTCCTCAACGAGGCCGAGAAAACCCTTCCTCCATTTTTGAAAGACCTAAAGAATGGATATGCCCGACATATATACACCACCCGTGAATGGCCGGATCTAAAAGAGACCCCTCCTCCACTGTGGGGACTCCTCGAGATGAAAGCATACGCCGCCATGAACATCCAATATTCCCGGGGTTGCCCCTTCAACTGCGAGTTCTGCGACATCATCGTGTTGAACGGACGGGTACCCCGGACAAAGGACAAGGGACAGATAGTGGTTGAGTTAAACAGTCTGTATGACCATGGCTGGAGAGGAGGGGTATTCTTTGTTGACGATAATTTCATCGGGAACAAGAAGAAGTTAAAGGCGGAGATCCTGCCGGCCATAATTGATTGGATGAAGGAAAAGAATTATCCCTTTTCGCTCTTCACCGAGGCATCCATAGACCTGTCTGACGACGAAGAGCTCATGAGATTGATGGTGGAGGCGGGGTTCGACACGGTATTTGTCGGTATTGAGACCCCTTATGAAGAGAGTTTGGTCGAATGCAGTAAGCTTCAGAACAGAAACAGGGACTTGGTGGCCTGTGTAAAAAAGATCCAGCAGCACGGCCTTCAGGTAACAGGGGGATTTATCGTGGGTTTCGACCACGACCCCCCTTCCATCTTTGAGAGACAGATCAATTTTATACAAAAGAGTGGGATTGTCACTGCCATGGTGGGTCTGCTCAATGCCCCGCGTGGGACCCGCCTCTATAAACGCCTGCGAAAAGAGGATCGTCTGTTGCATGAAATCTCGGGTGATAACACCGACTGCTCCATAAACTTCGTCCCCAAGATGGGTTACGAAACGCTCGTCGATGGCTACAAAAAAATCATGAAGACCATCTATTCCCCGAGACATTATTATAGGAGGATCAAGACCTTTCTCCATGAATATAGGCCTTCCAACAAACAGCCTTCCTCTTTTAGTTTTGCCTACCTCAAGGCATTTTTGAGGTCCATGTGGCTCTTGGGGATAGAGGGAAGGGAGAGATTTTATTATTGGAGACTCCTATTTTGGACACTGGTTAGGCATCCACGATCCTTCCCCCTGGCCGTTACCTTCGCCATCTATGGATTCCACTTCAGAAAGATCTTCGAGGGGCTCTTGTGGGTGTCCAAGGAGAAGGGGCTCGCATAAGGTCTTCCCATTTCATCGGTCCGAAAGAGACTATACCCTGGGGACAAAATGGATGAGTTGAGGGGCAAGATCGCCCAGGTGGTGATGATGGGGATCGATGGACTCATCCCCTCGAAAGAGGTCAAAAGACTTATCGAAAGGGGAGTAGGGGGGATCATCCTCTACGCCCGCAACTGTCACAATCCATCTCAGGTGGCTGAGCTGATCCGGGAACTTCAGGAGGCCGCCCTCTCCAGGGGGCTGAAAATACCATTGTCGGTGGCCATTGATCAAGAGCACGGCCCGGTAACCAGGATCAAAGAAGGGGTCATCCCCCTCCCCAGCCCTTGGGCAATGGGCAGAATAGGGGATTCGGATCTGGTGCGCAGGGCGGCACGGATCACCGGGAGGGAGCTGGCCTTAATAGGGATCAACATGAATTTGGCCCCGGTGGCTGATATCCTTCTACACCCGCAAAATCGAGTAATCGGCACCAGAAGCTTCGGCAAAGATCCCCAGTTGGTGGGCACAATGGTGGCCGCCTATATCGAGGGGCTCCAGGGGGAAGGGGTGGCTGCCTGCGCCAAGCATTTTCCGGGCCACGGGGCCACTGAAACGGACAGCCACCAAGCGCTCCCCACTCTTGAGAGATCCAGGGAAGAGATGGAAGGGGCCGAGCTGATCCCCTTCCAGAGGGCTGCCCGCTCAGGTGTGGCCGCAATCATGACCGGACACCTCCTCTGCCCTGCTCTAGACCCCGAGCGCCCAACCACCCTGTCCCCCCCCATCATTCAGGGCCTGCTGCGCCAGGACCTCGGATTTGAGGGTGTGGTGATCTCCGACGACCTTCTCATGGGGGCCCTCTCCCAATGGGGGCCCTTGGAGCAAAGGGGTGTCGAGGCCCTGAAGGCGGGCGTGGACCTTTTATTAGTGGGTGGGGAAGAGGTCGATGGGCTCCTGGAGACCTTAGAGAGGGGGGTTGCTACAGGGGAAATCCCCCAAGCGAGGGCCGCTGAGGCCGTATACCGGATCTTGAGGCTAAAGGAGCAATATCCCTATAGAGGCTCCGGAGACTTGAGGGAGCTGAGGCAAGAGGAGGATCTAGCCTTCTCCCAGGAACTCTTCCAGGGGTGAAGCATGAAGAGGGTGATCCTGGGGATTGAGAGGTTTAGAGACCATACCCCCCCTTGGTTGCAGAAGGCGAGGATCGGCCTCTTGGTCAACCAGGCCTCTGTTGACCCATCCTTCAGGCACACCAAGGAGGTCTTGGCTGAGCTGGCGGGGAGGAATCTCAGGGCCCTCTTTGCCCCCCAGCATGGGATCAGGGGGGAGGCCCAGGCCAACATGGTCGAGACAGAGGACGAGGTCGATCCTCATCTGAAGATCCCCATCTACAGCCTCTATTCCTCCCGCACCCGGACCCCTACTGAGGAGATGCTGGAAAAGATCGATTGTCTGCTCGTCGATCTGCAGGATGTAGGGGCCAGGATCTACACATTTGCCACCACCATGGGCCTCTGCCTGGAGGCAGCTGCCAAGTATGGGAAGAGGGCGATCGTATTGGATCGTCCCAACCCCATCGGGGGAGAGCAGGTGGAGGGGAACCTCCTCAGGGAAGAACTTCGTTCCTTTGTTGGCTACTGCCCCCTGCCCATGCGTCACGGTATGACCATGGGGGAATTGGCCCTCTTCTTCAACGGGGAAAATAAGATAGGGGCGGAAATAGAGGTAATAACCATGGAGGGTTACAAAAGGGAGTATCTCTTCTCCCATACCGGACTACCTTGGGTAAACCCATCCCCCAACATCCCGGCACCCAATACCGCCATGGTGTACCCCGGCCAGGTCCTCTTGGAGGGAACCAATCTATCGGAAGGGAGGGGGACCACCAAGCCCTTCGAGTTCTTTGGGGCCCCCTATATAGACCCCCGCCCTCTGAAGCAGGGGTTGGAGAGAAGGGGACTTGCTGGAGTGATCTTCAGGGAGATCTCCTTTATCCCCCAGTTCGACAAATGGAGGGGACAACCCTGCCAGGGGCTCCAGTTGCATGTGACCGACCCTGAGGCCTTTAAGCCATACTATACGGCACTCGCCATCATCCAGGAGGTCATAAAGAGATGGCCTGAAGAGTTCGCCTGGCGTCCCCCTCCTTATGAGTATGAATCTGTCAGGCTACCATTTGATATCATCACCGGCGATGAGGATATCCGTAAGGGGTTAGAGGGGGGAAGAGACCTGGATGAGATGGAGAGCACCTGGGCGAAGGGGCTGGATGGTTTTATGACGATAAGGGAGAAGTATCTTCTCTATTAAGGCCCTATCCTTTTCTCCTTCAGAAATGCCAGCCCCTTCAGAACCTCCTCTCCTGTCGCCTGAGGATGGATCTCCATGATCTTTATCGCACCATCCGGGAGATACCCCTTCACCATCCCAAAGTCGATCTCCCCCTCCCCTGGTGGTCTATGATCGTCTACCCCAAGGGCGTCATGCAGGTGGACCCCCACCAACCTGGGGGCATATAACTGCAAGAGCTCTTCATGCCCCAGTATCCCCAAGGTCTCCAAGGTGGCGGCATGGCCGGTATCGTGCCAGTAGCCGATGGGGCCGCCGCAGAACTGCTCAAGGATGATCCCTATCTCCTCCTTATCGGGTATCTCCTGAAGGTAGTAGCGGTTTTCTATCCCCAGGGTCACCCCCAATCTCTCCGCCCTCTTCAAGATCCTCTCCAAGCTGAAAAAGACGGCATCCAGATGAGGTTCCCTCTGGCGACCTCGCTCCTCCATCTCCCGCTGTAGCAGCGGTTCTCCTTCCCCTTCCCATCTTCCCTCCCTATAGAGCTCCTGCAACCCGTCCTTTGGTAATCCCGTCTCCACCATGCCCAGGTGCAGGACCACGGCCTGCGCCTCCAGGTCGTGGGCGACCTCGAGGGTGCGGGAGGTGTAGGAGACCCCCTTCTCCCGCTCCTCCCTATCCAGCGATGAGAGGGAAAAGCAGTCCCCGCTCGCGCGCTCAAGGGGAAGGATATCAGGGACGGGAAAGTAGTTATGGATGCTCAATACCCGCAGTTCATGGGCCCTGAGGCGGGGGCGGATCTCCTCATAGAGCTGCTGCGTGATGCGATATTCCAGCTCCACCCCCTCAAATCCCAAATCGAGGATGGGCCCTAGAAGTTCCTGACCAGATTGGGCGTCCCGGGAGGTCCAGACCGTGGACAAGCCGATCACCCTATGGCCTCCTTCCAAATCTCGTGGTCCTTCAAGGCCCTCTCGGCCATACGCCTCCTCTTTTCCCTTCTGCGCCCCCTCTCTGCTAGGGGAGGAAAGAGACCGAAATTTATGTTCATGGGCTGGTAATCTCTGACGTAGGTATTGGTAATGTGTCCCACCAGGGCCCCCAAGGCCGTAGTCCTCGGGGGTGTGATGATCCCCTGGTTGTTGAGGTAACGTGCCGCGTTGATCCCTGCCAAAAGCCCCATGGCCGCCGACTCCACATAACCCTCCACCCCGCTGATCTGACCGGCGAAGAAGACCCTGGGATCGCTCCTGAGTTGCAGGGTCTCCTGCAAGAGCCGGGGGGCATCGATAAAGGTGTTGCGATGTAGGCTGCCATAACGGACAAATTCCGCCCTCTCCAACCCTGGTATCAGCCGAAAGATCCTTTCTTGTGCATGATACTTCAGCTTGGTCTGAAACCCCACCATGTTGTGCAGGGTCCCCTCTCTGTTCTCCTGTCTGAGCTGCACTACGGCAAAGGGTTGTCTTGCCGTACGCGGCTCTACCAATCCCACCGGCTTCATGGGGCCGAAGGCGAGGGTATCATCTCCCCTCTCTGCCAGATCCTCGATCGGGAGGCAACCCTCAAAGGGCATGGCCTCCTCAAAACCCCTCAGGGAAACCTTTTCACCCCTTCTCAAGGCCTCCACGAAGCGATAATATTCCTCCCTGTTTAGGGGGCAGTTTATGTAATCATCTCCCCCCTTACCATATCTGGACCCCTTAAAGGCAATCTCAAAGTCGATGGACTCCGCCGTTACGATGGGGGAGATGGCGTCGTAGAAGTAGAGGTGACGGCTATGGGTCAACCCCATAATGGCCTCAGCAAGGGCGCTGGAGGTGAGGGGGCCGGTGGCAATGATTACCACCCCCTGCTCAGGGATGGAGGTCACCTCCTGTCTGATGATCTCGACCTCCTGCCTGGCCTCCAGGGCCTGGGTGATACGGCTGGCGAAATCCTCCCTGTCCACGGCCAGGGCACTTCCGGCAGGGACCCTACTGTTATCCGCCGCCCAGATGATAAGAGAGCCCAACCTGCGCATCTCCTCTTTGAGGAGGCCAGGGGCGCTGTCCAGGGCATCTGACTTGAGGGAGTTGCTGCAGACAAGCTCCCCTAAGAAGGGGGAGCGGTGGGCCTCCGAGAACCTCTTCGGCTTCATCTCATAGAGGGTCACCGTTGCCCCCCTGCGCGCCGCCTGCCAAGCCGCCTCACACCCGGCCAACCCTCCGCCGATGATCAGAAGTCGGCCTTCACGTATTCCCTTTATCCTATTCACGGTATTTCGCTTGACCACTGGAATCCTTGAATCCCCTCAGTTCTACCAATTACATGAGGGAAGATCCAAAAAATATTATGCCTCATCTACCATCATGTCAACATATCCCTTCCCTTTTATGGAGGAGTTGGGATAGATTTATAGGGGAGCTTAGCTTAGCACAACCATGTAAAAATGAGGTCATGAAAAGATGAATCCCAAAATCTTAGTCCCCTTTTCGATTATTGTGGTTATTGGGATAGGTATTATCTACTTACACCACTGGTTGACCCTCTCCTGCCCGTCCTTTCAGGGGGAGGCGAATGTGAGGGGACTGAAGGCCCCGGTGGAGGTCTACAGGGACTCCTATGGAGTACCCCATGTATACGCCCAAGACCCCCATGACCTCTTCCTCGCCCAAGGGTATGTCATGGCCCAGGATCGCCTCTGGCAGATGGACTTGCTGCGCAGGCTAGGGCAGGGGAGGTTGGCGGAGGTCTTTGGGGAAAAGGCCCTAGAGATGGACCTCTTTGCCCGGACAATAGGGCTGGGGCGGGAGGCCAAACGTGACATAATGAGCATCTCCACCGAGAGCAGGATCGCCTTAAGGGCCTTCTCCAACGGTGTTAACGCCTTTATCGAAACCCACCAAGACCGTCTCCCCCTGGAGTTCAGGCTCTTGGGCTATCGGCCCGGACCCTGGCGTCCGGAGGACAGCCTGGCCATCAGCAGGGTCATTCTCCTGATACTGGCCAGAAACGCTGCTTCAGAGATCTTGCGGGCCCAACTCTCCTCCTGTCTAGGGACGAACAAGGCCGCAGAACTCCTGCCTCCATATTGCCCAGTTCACTTCCCCCCTGATCTGCCGGATGTAATCCACGGGAAGTCTTCCTTCTCTGTGATTGGCGGAGGGAGCAATAACTGGGTGGTAGATGGGGTAAAGAGCACCACTGGAATGCCTCTGCTGGCCAATGACCCCCATCTAGGGGTCTTCCTCCCCTCCATCTGGTATGAAAACCATCTGGATGGGGGAGGATACCGAGTAATAGGTGTCTCCTTTCCCGGGACCCCTGGCGTAGTAATCGGACACAATGAGAGGATCGCCTGGGGGGTGACCAATATGGAGGCCGATGTCCAAGACCTCTATTGGGAGCAGGTCTGCTCCCATGACCCGTATCTCTATCTCTACAAAGGAAGGTTGGAGAAAATGAAGGTGACAAAAGAGGAGATCTGGGTGAAGGAAAAGAAGGATCCCATAATATTAGAGGTACGCCTCACCCGCCACGGGCCCCTAATCGATCATTTGATCCCTGGGTTGGTACAACCCCTGGCCCTGCAGTGGACCTCTTTCGAGGAATCATGCGATGAACTGCAGGCCTTTTTAATGCTCGACAGGACCCAGGACTGGAAGGGGTTCAGAGATGCCCTGAGTCACTATCAGGGGGCACCTCAGAACTTCGTCTATGCCGATAAGGATGGGAACATCGGATACTGGGGGGCAGGGAGGATACCCATCAGATCCTCCGACTTCGGACTGTATCCCGTAGATGGCGCATCGGGGAAATATGATTGGGTGGGGTATATACCCTTTGAGGAACTTCCGCATCTATATAACCCCCCAGAACACTTCATCGCCACGGCCAATAACAACCCCCTCGGGGACCATTATCCCTATTATATTAGCCTTGAGTGGGCGCCCCCCTTTCGCATCCAGCGGATCACGAAGCTCCTACAGGCAAAGGAGAGACTTTCCTTGCTGGATTTTCAGGAGATCCAGGCGGATGTCCTCTCTATACCCGCCCGGATCCTAACCCCTTATCTCCTCAAACTGGATTCTTCCGATCCCCGCATCCAAGAGGCTCAGTCCTATCTTCGGGATTGGGACTTTCGTTTCCCCGTCGACAGCGTCCCCGCCACCATCTACCAAATGGCCCTGCTGCACCTTTTGAAGAAGACCTTCGGTGATGAGTTGGGGGAACTCCTCCCCCAGTATCTCGAGATCCGCTATGGCCTCCTTAACTCTCCCCACCAGAGGGGGGTTGAACTCCTCGTCAAGATCATCGATGACCCCATAAGCCCATGGTTTGACGACATAAGTACGGGAACCCAGGAGGGCAGAGACGACATCCTCTTGCGCAGCCTGCAGGATACCCTGGAAGAATTGGAGAGGAGACTCGGCCCAGAAATGAAGGACTGGAGGTGGGGGAAGCTGCATAGATGTCTTTTTAGACACCCCTTCGGGGAGAGGTGGCCTTTGAATTACATCTTCAATCTCCCACCCGTGCCCCTTATGGGGGAGAAATATACGATAAACCACGCAGGATTTGACCCCGCCCACCCCTTCACCGTGAACACCATCGCCTCCTATCGCCAAGTCATCGATCTAGGTGATCTCTCCCGCTCGGTGTGCGTTCACCCCCCCGGCCAATCTGGCCATCCCCTCCACCCCCACTATCGGGATCTCCTCACCCTTTGGTCTAAGGGGGAATATCACCCCATCTATTTTTACAAAAGGGATGTCCAGGCCCATAGTCCCCACCTATTGCGCTTGATCCCCCAGAACAAAGTAGATGATGAAGAACAATGAGGATGTCTAAAGCATCCCTCGCAAGGTCTCTACTGCCATTTTGCGGGCCTTTTTTACCCCTCTGATGAGCTTCGGAGAAAAGAAGCGGGGATGCCAATTCCCTCCAAAGAGCTCATCCGAGACTACCAATAAACCCCCTACCTTTATCCCCTGAGCCATCCCAAAGGCAAAAAGGGCGGAGAGTTCCATCTCTACCCCCAGAACCCCCTCTTCTTGATACCTCCCTACCTTGCCCCTTGTCTCCCGATAGATGGCATCGGTAGTCCAGATCTTACCCTGATGGTAGGGGACCTTGTTCTTCTGAAGGATATCCACGATAATGGCCTGGATCTCCTGGTGGGGCTGGCTGGTAACACCTGGGGGGAGATAGTGGAAGGATGCCCCCTCCTCCCTTATGGCCTCGGTGGGGATGACTATATCCCCAACCCTCACCCTCTGCTGCAGGGAGCCACAATAGCCTAAGAAGAGGGCCTTCTGCATTCCAAAGGAAGCAAGCTCCTCTGCTAGGGCTACGGCATTGGAAGCACCAAAGGGGGAAAGAGCCAAGGTCACCCTTTCCTCTCCCAGGTACCCCCGGTATACCTCCCTGTACCCCTTCCACGGCTTCAGAAGCTTCCCCCGTAGGGTCTTGGTCAAGGCCCTCAGGTCATGGGGTATGACGGTGATCAGGGCACAGGCTTCCACCTGCAGGGCCTCCTCACCAATCCACCTATGGGTGAGGTTTTTCACCATCTCTTTGGGGGTGACCAAGGGTCCCCCTCCAGGGTCGAAGAAGTCCATTTTTGCGGGGTTAATCGCTGCTGGAGAGGAAGGAGGGGAACTCCGGTTTGGGGGTGGCTTCGCCCTTTGATGCCTCCAGCTCTTTTCCCATCCCTCCCGCCTCTTTTATCTGTCTCCTGAGCTCCATGCGGAGTTTTATGTTGGTCAGCATCCCCCCTATTGCCCCGATGATGACCCCTAACAGCACGGCGGCCAACACCACGGTGAAGAGGGGGGCGCTAAAGGAATCTATCAATCCGTAATAGTGGATCTGCACCTCTTCCATATTTTGCAAGCAAAAGGTGACGGTGAGGAAAAAAAGGAAGACGATGAGGACGGCCTTTAATAACCTCATGACCTAAAAGTCCTTAAAGACCTGGTAAAGCCGATCATAGGTATCCTCCAGGTGCTCGGGGATGACACGCGTCTCAGCCAGGACCGGCATATAATTGGTGTCCCCTTCCCATCTGGGGACGATGTGAAAGTGGAGGTGATCCTCTACCCCTGCCCCTGCCACCTTCCCCAGATTGGCCCCGATATTGAATCCATGGGGGGAAAGAACCTTCTTTAAGAGAAAGACACAGCGCTGGATGGTGGAGATCAGATCGTTCATCTCCTCTGCCCCCAGATCTTCCAGGGATTTCACATGGCGCTTGGGGGCGATCATCAAGTGTCCGTTATTATACGGATACTTGTTCAACATGACGAGGATATACCTCCCCCGGTGGAGGATTAGACCTTTACGGTCATCTCCTACTTGCAGACTGTTGCAAAAAATACAGCCGTCTTCCTTCTCATTCAATATATACGATATCCTCCAAGGGGCCCACAACTTCTGCATCTGTACATCTCCACAACAACATCTTTATGTTATCCATGAAGATGGGAAAAGTCAAACCCTTTCTCCCCGTTAGCTCCAAGAGGAGGTGTTCCAGGGAAAATGACGGGGGTCGTGAGGTAAGAGGATTACTTGGTGGCCCTCTTTCAAGATATCCAGCAGTTTCCTCAGCTCTGCAGGCGTTCTGGGTCAAAGTTCACAAAGGAGCTTATAAGATAAAGAGGAGCTTGATGAAACCTAATATTTTCAGGAGTCAAGCAAATATTCCTTGAACTTCGACGTAGTTAATGGCACCGCTATCTATATTTTTCTTTAAAACATCTTTAATTTCCCCTTTTGCACTGAAGTATATTACTTGCCACCCCCACCCAGAAATCCTATTAAGCATCTCAATTTGTCTTTGCAATCTATCTGGATCTGCTTTTACAAAGGGATCATCCATGATGAAGAAGCCTTTCTTGCCTTTTAAGATCTTTTCTCCAAGGGCAAGTCGAATAGAGAGATATAATTGGTCGTAGGCACCTCCGGATAGTTTTTCCGCTTCTAATATTACTCCATCCCTGCGCCTAACCGCGATTTTTCCCCTCTCTTGATTGAAGAGTACTTCTTCATAAAGCCCGTTTGTTATTCCGTTAAAATATTTCGAGATAGGACTATCTTTACCAAAGAGCTCAGAAACCTTTTCCTTTTCTTCTACCTCTATTTCTTCAAAAACTTTCATGACTTTTAAGACAGCATCTTTATTGGTTTCGTTTTCATTTATGAATTCTTGCAACTCATTCCTCACTGCGTCTAAATCTACAGATGTTTTGCAATGCAAGTAATTTGCTTCTAATTGTAGGACCTTATTTGCATCTCTTTCTATGTCTTCAAGATACTTTTGCAACTCCACCATCTTATCATTTAACTTGGCCAGTTTCGTTTGCGACGCGACTTTCTCTTCCTTCAATTTTGAAACGGTGCTTTCATCGTATTCGATCTCTTTAGATTTATTCTGATACTCTTCAAGCGCCTTAATTTCCCGATCCCAGTAAAAAATATTCTGCCCCAATGTTTCGCCCTTTGTCCCCAAGAGGTTCAGTAAAATACCTCTTTCCTCCCCTAATGACTTCTCATATTGCTGTTTTAATTTAAGTCCCTTACTGTAATCATCCCAAGATTCGACTCGTGATTTTCTTCTTATATTATCTATTTGCTCTTGTGCATCTTTAATCCTCTTTTCTTCGCTTGGTATTGTTTTGTCCTGTAATTCCACAATCCTATCTTCTAAGTTTTCCTTTCTCCTCGTTATTTCCTGTATCTCATCAGCCTTCTTACTGTGTTCTTCTTCAAACTGCTGTATATTGGAATTAATCCCTTCGATGGTCTCGGCACTCAATTCAAATTTGGAAAGGGTTAATTTAATTCTTTCGAACGCTCCTGCCAGCCAAGCCTTATCTCGTACAAATTGGAATTTAGGTATTAATAAAACTATGGTCGAAATAAAAAATAGTGGGCCCAAAATGTAAAATGGTAACGATGGCCTGAGGGTGAGCCCGAGTAATGATACCCCGAGTAATATTGCAGAGATTATCCATAACCTGGACCATAACCTGCTTCTTTGCTCTTTTTGTGCCCACTCCCCACGCTTAACCTCGTAGAGGTTCAATTCGGTCCTAACTTCATCCAATCTTTTCTTTCTTTCTTCAAAGATTTGAAAATCTCTTTCCTTTTCCCTTAAATTTTTGTCGGTTTCTTTGAGTTCTTTCTCAGTTCCCCTAAGTTTTGTAACTAAATTTCCTTTTTCTTCCTTGTGGCTTTGGATATCTCTTCCACAATCTCTCCATAATTGCTCATCATCCTCATTGTAAAATTTCAGCTCGTTCAATTTGTCTAAAGCTTCCTTGAGCTTATCCAGCGCTTCGTTTCCTTTTTCATATTTCTCTCGTTTTCGGGCATCCTCAAGGCGTTCAATTTCTTGCTCAATTCTCTCAATCTCCTCTCTCTGCCTTACCGACTCTTCTTCAAGTTCATCAAATTTTTCTTCTTTAACTAACCCCTGCAAATCATCTATCTTTTCTATTACCGTGTGGGCATTCTCTACCTTGGATTTTATGTTCCCAAAGTCCTCTCTATCTGAGAGACCAGCGCTACTATCTGCTCGTGTAAGTCTTCCCAACTCCTGAAGTTTCTTCTTTATAGAGGAAATCTCTTTGGTTCTTAAGCCCGTAAGTCGATCTGTCACATGAGTATAAAACTCACCTTCAGAGTAAATAGAGAGGTCGCTATTCCTTATTATGAAAATATTACGGCATTCTGAAGAAGTTAGGCCTGTAAAATTTGTTAAATTCCCTTTTTCTGGCAGTTTGATTTCTTTGCCTTCATCGCCTTCTATAATTACATAGCCTTCTGGATTTTCCTCTACCCGATCTATGTATTCAAAATCTCTAATATTTCGCCCCAATAATAACTTTACTAAAGCATCTATCGTGAGGGTTTTCCCATCTTCGTTTTTACCAAAAAACAGATTAAAATTGTGTAAAGAAATTCGCCCAGTATTCGGTAAAGGGCCATATCGCATTACTGAAAATTCCTTTATTTCCATGACCGTGCCTCCATCATTGCTTTAATTGCTATATCACGCATTTGTTTTTTCTTCTCTTCATCGTAATCGGTTCGTTCAAGTTTTTCTACGAAGCTTTTAAATAAGTCATCCTCAAGTATCGTTTGTATGTCCTTGAATTCATAATGTGGCTTCTCGGCACATCTGTGTACAACAACCTCTTCTATTTGTTTTACAAGCTCCGTCTCGTTCATTCCGATAGCTTCACCATTTACGAATCCTTTAACTGTTAGAATAGTCCTTGCCTCTGGGTGAAGATTATTAAAACATTTTTCCACAGCCTCTATGGGCTTTTTGTCTTTAAAAGGATCGAATTCTATAACCACTTCTTCAAAATGAGGAGTATCAAGAGGGTATTCCTTGGGTGGCTTTCCCACTTCAAAGATATTTACTTTCCTCTGCCCTGTCTCTCTTTTAGTTATCGAAATAGGAGACCCTGGGTAAACAAAATATCCCCCATTTTCTAACCTCCGGACATCAAAGCGTGAATGGAAATGACCTGCAAGTACATAATCGATTTTTAGATCTTTAAAGTAAGCTAGCTTAACCGGCATATACCTTTCTTCACCCTCGTTTCCAAAATCTCTCCTGGAAAAGAAAGTATCAAGCAACTCCCCGTGATAGAGCAGGATATCTTTTTTACCAGGGGTCAAATTATGTGCCAATGAACGGAGTTTGGTAAGGATCTTTTCTCCTTCTATCGGCTCAAAAGGAATTCCCCATATCTTTACATCCTTATATTCAAAAGGACTGTTTAAATCTGTCAGGGTAACTGTATCCTCGCCAAAATACATACCACCTGTATAAGAGTCCATGTCATGATTTCCGGGTATAAGGACAATTTTAAAGCCATTGTTGGAGAATAGCTCCCGTATTTTGGGCCTGAGGTCTTCAGCATCAATGCCCTTATCAAAGAGGTCTCCACTTATCACAAAAATTTCGATCTTTTCTTCCTTCCCGATTTCAATTAGTTTTCGGAGGGCCTTCCATCTCTCGTCTTCATATCCCTTTAAATGTATATCTGCTGTATGGAGTATTTTCATTTTATTTCATATCTCTCAAAGGTAGTTTCGAACAATACTAGCGGCTATGACACAACTACCATAAAATTTTTTCCATAATTTTGTTAAAAATATTATAAATTATATACAGTATTCGAAGGCCATCATATTATCGAGAAAATATCACTATAAGGGGGGACAGTGCAAGACCTTTCCGGATTACAATGTTTTTTGGCCCTACTTCAGGGGACTTTGTCCCCTGAAGTAAGCTCGAAAGAGGGATTGAAGGTGTAAGGCGGGTCCGACATCTCCATTGACTCTGTCATCGGGCTTTGGTAGCTTTGTTATGCAATGATACCTATTCGAGATACCAATCGGTCTGAAACTTATCCTATAATCAACAACCTCATCATCGCGGTCACCGTATTGGTTTTCTTCATAGAGTTGTTTCAAGGACAAAGACTTAAGGAATTCATCTATATTTACGGGCTTGTCCCCGCACGGTACAGTGTGCCGCAGATTTCGGCACACTTCACCAACGGCCAGCAGGTGCTTTCTTTTCTCACCTTTATGTTTTTGCACGGCGGTTTCCTTCACTTGCTAGGTAACATGTGGTTTCTCTATATCTTTGGCGACAATGTGGAAGACCGGCTTGGACACTTCCGCTATCTCGCCTTCTATCTGCTGTGCGGATTGGCTTCGGGGGTCTCACACCTCGCTCTCAACTGGCATTCTCAGATACCCACCATTGGTGCCAGCGGCGCCATTGCCGGCGTGATGGGGGCCTACCTCATACTTTATCCCAGAGCAAAGGTGCTGGCCCTGGTACCTATCTTTTTCTTTCTCTATTTTGCAGAGGTTCCCGCATTCCTTTTCCTCGGTGTTTGGTTCTTGTTTCAGTTTCTGAGCGCTGCAGGCACCTCAGGGAAGGCAGGAGGCATTGCCTGGTGGGCCCATGTTGGTGGATTTATATTTGGCATCATCTTTTTGAAACTCTTTGAGATGCTACCTGAAACGAGTGCGGACAGAAAGGTTCGGGGCGTGACCAAGAAACGCACAACGCCACGGCTCCAGGTGATCCGTCCTGCCGGCCGTGGCGATGACCCAAATATTTACGGGGTTATCTCTGTGAGCGAGCGTGAGGCCCGCTTGGGGGCGCGCAAACTGATCAGTGTCGTCCACGGTCTCAAGAAAAAGTCCTTTCTCTTGACCGTACCGCCAGGCGTCTCAGAGGGAACCACGCTCCGACTGAAAGGGATGGGGCAACAGACATCTGAAGGTGTCCGCGGGGACCTCTATCTAAAGGTGGAGATAAAGGACTAGGCTGCGGCCATATAAGGATTTTCGTGTGGGGAATAGGGATGACGCCCCCCTCTTCTGACACGATTAAGAGGTCTAACAGAATGAAAAGACCCATTTTCTATGGTTACGTCATAACTGGAGTTGCCACCGGCATCATAACACTGTCCTGGGGAGCCGCATATAGCTTCGGATTGTTTCTCGAGCCATTAATTAATGAATTTGGCTGGACTAAGGCGGCGATTTCAGGCGCCTATTCCGTCTCCTTGGTCTTACACGGGTTCCTGTACATTGTTGCCGGAAGGCTGAACGACCGATTTGGTCCCAAGGTAGTTGTGGGCGGCTGGTCCTATCGTGGCTGGCTATCTATTTGATGTAACTGATGCCTATACGTTTGCCTTTTTTGCCTGTGCTGCTCTTGTAACAGCGAGTTTTGTCTTGGCAATAATCCTGCAACGAGGTCAATGATACTGTCTGCGTTTTTGCTGAGAAGCTTTCTTACTAAGGCCATTTCCAATAAACGGGCTCGGATGGACGAAGTTACCTTTGGGAGCAATTTTTGCCGCAGTTATACTAGCATAAAATACTTTGGATGGACAGATGGGTTGAAGAGTGATCTTGGAGAAGGGCAATGCTCAATGTGCTTTCCCCCAATTCAGGGAAATTGTATCTCCCCGTGCGGAGAATTGACTTCCAATGAAGTTTCCTCTATCCTCGTAACAATTGGCCTTGTTTTTTCGGAGGGAATAAAAATAAAGGACATCAACGACAAAAAACCGGAAAAGGACAACGCCGAAGAGGTACACGTCTCCTCCGATCGGGGCCCGGGAGATGACCTGAAAGCCGAGGAAAAAGACTCGAAGGCAGGAGAAACGCCACCGGAACTGCATCCCCGCCCCAAATCTTAGCTTCCCCAAAAAGGCGCTCCCCAATGCGTGTTGCCCTCATCTGTGCCGGCTTGGGGATTTTAGCACTGGCGGTCTTCATCGTTATGAAACCAGAGGTAAAAAAGTCCCAAAGCGTTAAGGTGCGGATGAAGTATCCCACTGTACCCACTGAGAGGAAAGAGAAGCCTACTACTCCAGGGGCTGTCGAAGAGAAGGGGAGGGAAGAGAAAGGGGACAAAGTTGCTGAGGTAGAGGAGAAAAAGCCCGAGATTAAGCCAAAGGAGGAGGGAAAACCCCAGATTGCCATTGTTGAAGAGCCCAAAGGTCGGGCTATACCCGAGTGGAAACTTCCACCAGGCAGGTATACCGTAAACGTAGGGTCCTTCAGGAAAAGTATTAGGGCTGAACGGTTAATGAACGAATTGAAGAAGAAGGGTTACAAGACCTTTGTCACGGAGGCCACTATTCCCCAAAAGGGAACTTGGTATCGGGTCTCATTGGGCCGATTTCCCACTCGGGGAGAGGCTCAGGCCTTTGCCCGGGCATTGAAAAAGAAGGAAGGGATAGATTCCTTTGTGAGAGAGTTAAAAGAAGCAAAGAGGTAAAGCAGGAACAGCGCTCAACGGCAAATTACCGACTGCTTTGCATTGGATCAAATCCGATTCCACAATAAATAATCTAATCACTCAGTATTAACTTTTCTACGGCATTTTTTATATCAGCGATTTTGTGCTGATAATCGACGATTTTCCTTTGCTCTTCTTCTATCTTTTTTGCATAATTTCTTATCATTCAGTCGTAATTTTCTATAACATAGTAAGAACGTGAACCATAAGTCTTGTAGTAACCCCACATATCATGTTTTCGGTCTTTCAACTTTGCTATTTTTGCTTTGTATTGTTTGATATTTTCTCTCAATTTATCAATATTGATCTCATAATCTTTAATTATTTTTCTTAATCTATTTTTTTCTTTCATCCTTTCTGATCTTGATATGGATGGGCTTGTGTGACGGGTGGGCTCAGGACCTCCAATTTTATTAACTGGAGGTCCTGTGAGTACTTCGGCTCCTTTGTCACTGGGAGGGGTATCTGAGAAATGCATCACACCCTTTTCATCAACCCATTTGTAAATTTCCGCTTCTGTAAGGGATTGTAAAGAGAAAATGATAAAAATAAAGAATAATGAGCTCAGAATAGTTAATATCTTCTGCCTATCGGACAGATTCATCTTCATGGTAGGGCTTAATTTCAGAAAAAAAGCTTCGGATCAATCCTGAAACCCGTTATTATCTCCCTCTTTTTATTCTCCTCCATGCCCAGGGCGCAACAGGATAAGGATCACTCCACAACCCAACCTTTTACGCCTTCGCCTCTTCCTCAATTTCTGTTAGCGTCTGTTTTTGGGTCAAGTCTTCATCTTCTTCTTGAGCTATATTCCTTACGAAACTCTCCCACTTTTTTCTATCTTCAATTTCCATTTCTTCTAGGAAGACCCCTACCCTGAAATAATATAATGTCTCTCTTGAGCCAAAGTCATACCATATAACCCTTCCTATCGCTCTGATCCTTTCACCTTTTGGAGGTATCTCTATGTCCAATTCTACCCCCTTTTTATCCAATACTAGGTAAGGAATCAGATTTAAGGATTCCTCTCCTTCTTGTAGTTCTATTGATAGGCCCTCAAGAGAAATATTTCTAGTTTCCGCATTTGCAGGTGGGGGATAACCAAATACCCCCAACAGCCTCATACTCAATGGAATAGGGACTTCAAGTCTTTCAAATTTACGCCGCTTAACCATTTGGCTTTCCTACTTATAACAACAAAATGAATTTTAAGACGTAAATAATAATTATCAAAACTATGAAAAGATTTCAACCTCTCTGCCGTTATCCTCCTCTGTTTATCTTCCTCCCTTCCCACGGTGGACCAAGATGGGGATCATTCTACAACCCTATTCCTTTGCCCTGGCCTCCACCTCAAGTTGTGCTAACTCCTTATCTTTCAAATAACGCTTGTAATACCGTGCAAGCCCCGCTCTCAGGAGTTCCTTATTGAGGCAGACCCCATCAGCAAATTATCACATGACAATGGCTCATGATTCATAGCTCATAGCTATCCAAATCATAACTTGATACCCTGTTAGGCAGGATATTCACTTTGTCCAAGGGCAAGGGCTGAGACCACATTTTTGGCAAGGATAAGCAGGTTAACCTCAAAGGTGACAAAAAGAAGGATCTGATCTCTACTGTAACCCCTAAGTCGAACCAAAAATTATCCTTACTCACGCTTGAATCAATAACGATAATGATTAAATTTCTATTAAGGGTAGTTGAACTGAAAAGGGAGGTGGCAGATATGACAAGGATGTTAAGATTGGTACCAAGGACAGAGAGTTTTCTGTCCTTAATACCGGAGATGGATGTACTTGGCTGGTTTTTCAATGACCTTGAACTTCCAGAGCTTTTCGGTAAGGAGAGGGCGTTGGTACCTGATTTTGATATATCTGAAACAGAAAAAGAATATATGATTACCGGTGAAATTCCCGGAATAGATGTGAAGGACCTTGATGTAACGCTTTCAGATGGTATCCTTACCGTCAAAGGGGAAAAGAAAGAGGAAAAGGAAGAGAACGGTGAACATTACCACCGGGTCGAGAGACATTACGGTTCATTCGAGCGCAGCTTCCGAATCCCCGAGAATGTGAAGACAGAGAAATCAAAGGCAACGTACAAAGACGGCGTCTTGAAACTCACCCTGCCAAAGGCTGAGGAGAGGAAGGCCAAGAAGATAGAGGTCAAGGAAAATAAGCCAAGAAAAAAGAATAAACCCCAACAGAAGGCTAAATAACCTCACTGCTCAAGGGCATTGTTTCAAGGTAATATGGTTGAAACAATGCCCCCCTTTTTTATGCATCTGCTGAAAAATCATGCTGATTGTTGCAATTTATAATAATACCCACGCTCAGACATTAAAAAGGCCCCTTGGGGGGTAGGTTTATCGCATCTATTTTGTAGGATTGTCCCTGATTTTCTAAATCAAATGTCAACGGGCAGACCCCAATTCCCTCTTCTTTATTATAGCTTCGGCTCAACCTGTTGCTTTTCTTTCTCCAAAAATATCTCCATAAGTTAAATAAGACCCTAATCTCACTATTAAAAAGAGAGCACAAAGTATCAGTGTAACGTCAATATATGCCCCTAACCTGAAGATACCAAAAAAACCAAAATAAAGAGTGATTAGGGCGACGGTTGCCTCCAATATTACTGACCTCGGCTTTACAGTGAGAGCGATGAACCCACAAATAGTGACCATTGTGGGACAGTTTACAACCCCCAAGGGTGAATATACCAATGCATTTAACCAAACCGGACTTTCCACCCAATGCAGGTACCAGAAGCCAAACACCATCCCTATAATTCCAAAAATCAGGTTGACCGGCGCTATGTTTTTCAGCTCAAACTTCAGTTCCTTTTTCAAATAGGAATTCACTGTTAGCACAAAGAACAGTGCGAAAATTATGATATTAGGAACTATCATGTATTTTATTGAAATTATAGTCACAGAAAGAGATAGGAAGGCAATAAATATAAAAAATAGAATATTTCTGATTTTTTTGAAGATCAGTCCAAGCACTATGACCGCCAAAAACAGTAGGTGAACAATAAAGGAAAAGATTTTTACCTCACTGGAGACATCCATCAGCATGCTGGTAATCTGTTGAGGTGTTCTCATAAAAGTCATGCTAAAAATAGATAGAAGCAGTAACCCAAGAATAATCCATTTGATGAGATTTTTCATAGTTTTTACCTCCATAAAGTGAAATGATTAAGCATCAAAAGATATATCCCTTTTGTGTCCTCTGAAGCCAATTGCATGTAACGTGTTTATATCCGCACTTCATATATCAAAATCTGGAGGATGCGTCAAATGCAGATATACCACCTAGAGCTTCCTCCTACGCCCTTGAAAGAATGGGAAACGATAGTAGGAGGTGAGGGAAGATAACTCAAAAAACAAGACCTGCCCCCATCAGCATTTCTCAAACGACTGTTCCCTGTGTTTTAGGCCATGATTTACTTGCATAGCCACGGTACAGGACACTGATACGCGAGATTACCTTTTATCATATTAACCATCCCCGGGCAATAAAAAGGCCCCTTTAGGGGGCTGGTTTATCAAATATATTTTATAAATTTGACCCAATAGTCATCTATGCAAAAGGCCTATCAAACCTCTTTTCAAATGCGTTGTTTGCCTTTAACTTCTTATCCCAGTAGATATTCGGCAGGCCAAGAGAAAGCCCAATTTTGAAAAATACTTTCCGTAATGCTGATAAAAGTTCAGGTTTGGAAAGTTTGTTTATTAATTGGCCGTCAAATTTTCCTGCCTTTCCATAAGCTTTTCCCAGTTCATAAATGCGATTAAAAATCTTCCTGGTCACAAACCGTGGCATTGACGGAGTCGCCTCAAAACCACCTCTTATAATGCAGCCTGCATAGTGGCAGTTTAGCCTCCCAGCAAGTTTCTTAAGATAGCGCTCAACAAACCTGCTGTGATAAGCTTCCGGAAATCCGCCCTGCACCATGAAACCAATACTTGGATTATCCTGCTTTCCACATAAAGGTCGAAGGCTTTCAATGAAGGATTTTACAATCCCGGGCATGCAGTCAATATAAAGCGGAAAAGCCAGTATTACATGACTGGCATCCTTAAACATATCAACAAGTTTCCCCTCATCTTTATTATCAACGATATATTCTAGTTCATAGCTATTGCCTTCCGTTTCCATAAAACCCTTTAAAAAGTGTTCGACAAGAACAGATGTATTACTTTTCTTGCCCTTTGGTGAACCATTAAATATTGTTAATTGCATCAGATACCTCCTGCACTGGAACGTCAATCTGCTTTATGAAAAGGCATGATGACTTAAAGTCAAGAGCAGCACGCGCAAAAATATCTCTCACTATTTCAATATCCTCGCTCTCAGTGTCATCTTCCTTTTCAATTATCAGGCCTATTGGGGGATATTCTTTGTCATATCTTCTCATATGATGGCATTCCTTGTTATCGACCAGCTCTATATAGGGCAGGAGAAGCGGAATAAGCTTATCCATAGCAATTTTTAAAACAGCACTGGGAAATCCCATGACCAGAGGTGCAGCATACAGCACAAAATCAGAATTTATAACCTCTTTACAAATATCGTGTGAATCATCTTTGAAAATACACTGACCAGGTGTCTTTAGCCAACAACCAAAACATCCACGACAATGCCGTATTTTCATATCCCTCAGTTTGAAATGAACAATATTGTTATCGGATGATTCCAATGATTTAATCAGGTCATCCAGGTAGGCATCGAACTTTTGATTATCTGGATCAGGATTCCCATTTAAAATTGTTATGTTCATATTTATACTCCTTTGGATAAAAAACTCTTATTCGAAGCTTCAGCAGATATTCACCCCAATTAATGCGGCAGATTGCGTAATAAGAACAGGGGCAAGGTATTGCTTTTTGAGTTTTCTATTTAGACCCATTGTGACTTTGCAAATGAAATGAAAAAATTTTTAAATATATGAGATTACCTTTTATCATACTAACCATGCCCGGGCAATAAAAAGGCCCCTTTGTGGGGCTGGGTTGACAGGTGTGTTGTGGAGAGTTGAGCCTGGTTTTTCTCAAGTTAACTGTCACACGTCAACGGTCTGTTGCCCAAAAGCCAATTTAAGATCAGATTTCATCAAATTAAGAAGATATAAGTCAAAAACCTGACCTATCCCAGGTTAAAAGCAATATGGAGTTTCACCCAAAGCC
>JAFDHG010000015.1 GCA_019308925.1 Deltaproteobacteria bacterium | reverse complement strand
AGATGTTATGTTATCCTAAGACCCTCTAAAAGTCAATGTTTTTACTGAACTTTCTCGCTATTTTAAAAATTATTTCTATCAAATTAAGGGGTTTTTGCAGTAGAATCAATATTGTATTATTTTTCGTTGTTTGCGCCTATAGTGTGTTTTCTCATCCTGCTTACTTTTTTTGTTGTGCCTTCTATATTGCAAAACGTCGGCTAACACGGGATATCTGGCTTCAGGCCTTCGGCCTTTTGCCTAACTCCTTTGGAGTTCAGATATCCCGATAACGTTAGATGCAATAAATTTTTTAATGGGATTTTGCAATACAACCACAGTTTTATATACTCTTAGACATAATTTACATATAATATGAAAATTCTACAAATTATGGAAGGACTGGTCATTTTAATGAAAACGGCCATCTTATTGCTAGGAATTATTTTTTGTTTTGGATATAAACGCTGGGGAAGTAAAACATATAATTTTGTCTCTAAATTTGATGAAAGAGTTTTCCAATTGTATTATCTTATTGTTGGGATAATTTTTATAATCCTTGGGATAATATGTCTCATTTTGTTGTAGGGTTTAATAAATAGGTTTAATTATGGAAGGGAAACAAACATTAAAATTAGCAAGCTTGGGCTTAAGAGCAACCGCAGCAATTATTGATACAGCAATTTTATGTGTAATAGAATTACTAATTTTAAGTCCCTTACTTTTCAACCCTACTTATCTTGCCTATTTTAACCAGGAAGTTGGTCCAGAGGGATTTAATATTTTAGCTATAATGATTATGATTCTCCTCTGGTTAGTTTATTTTGTATTACAAGAAGGAATCCTGGGACAAACAATAGGAAAGAAAATAACTAAAATAATGGTAGTAAAAGTCAATGGAGAAAAAGCAGGGTGGCTAAAAGTTCTGCTGAGAAATTTATTTAGATTTATTGATGTATTGGGACCAGCTCCTTATATACTAGGTATGATTTCAATTATGGTTAGTAAAAAGAGACAGCGTATTGGAGATATAGTTGCTAAAACCATTGTTGTAAGACTTTAATCAAAAAACGTGGCAATCAAAATGATAAAAGAAATTTATCAAGAGACACAATATGCAAAATGGTTTATTATCGCGTTACTTGCAGGATGGATTGGAATTCCACTAATTGGAGGTTGTATTGTACTGACTTTTGGAATATCCATACCAATGCGTATCTTAATTTATTTCTGCATTCATATGATTAGGTATTCCGCTTGTAATTTTGTATCTATTTAGGATACAGACATCCATAGATGATACTTATATAATCATTAGGCGTTTGTTAGGTTTAACCAAGAAGAAGATAAAGCTCATTGATATAATCTCTTTTGAGGTTGTAAGTTATGATATCCCAGATATTTTTAGATTTCGCTATGGTAAACATAGGATAGTCCCTTATGTAGTTATCGATTTGAAGGATTTTTTATTGGGCATAGAAGGCAAAGCTGTAAAACTGAAGACGCGAGAAGGAGATTATCTTATAGGAACACAAAATCCAGAACGAATAATAGAAACTTTGAAAACACGGATAGGCGATAAAAAGGAATAGCAAAATCCCTAAAATTTACAACATCTAACACAGCATATACACTTCGGGCTAACGCCCTTGCCCTTCGGGACATTGCTCCCTTCGGTCGCAACGTCGTATATCCCCGGAACGTTAGGCGACATTGGCCACAATAGATAAGGAGTCAAGAAATGACAAATGAAATCAGCATTGCATGCAAAACAGCACTGAAGAGACACCGAGATGCTGCGCTGTGGCGAAACCTGTGGACCATCTTGCTCTTCGCCTTTGGTGCAGCCGTGGTGGTCTTTCTCGTTCTTGCCGTGCTTTTTTTCCTTCGGCAAGACTGGTTACCAGCGGCGCTCACCACACTGGGCACTATTGTGGAAGGCGTAGGCATCAAATGGGTAGCAGACCGCCGCGCCGAGGCCGTCAAAGAGGAAGAAGAAGCCTACGAGGAGGTAGACGAAGAGTGTAAGGATACTACTGCGCCCGACAGTCTCAGGGCCAATCTAATGCTCTTTGGGCGATTCCACTAGTGAGCCAACGGCACTAGCGATATGCTGGTGTTGACTTGTGTCGAGACGATAAGGCCAACGTTATCATCCTGGCGGGTAAGCGAAAGCCTGATGAGGCTTCGTGTCGCTTAAGGCCTCCGGCCTTACCCCAGCTATCGCTGGGGCCAGCGCCACTTCGCCTATCAGGCAGGTAAGCGGTTCGCTTCGCTCACCCAAATTCGCTTACCCGCCAGCACGTTAGGCGCAATTGAACAGAAAAATGAAAGGAGGTTGAAAAGATGAAGAAATATGATCCCAAGGTTACACCCTGGCAGGTGGCAGAGCAGGATTTCCCAAAGGATGGTGCCTTAGAGGAGAAGTTCAAATTCTTGCTCAGGTATGCGATCCTCGCCCCTTCGGGACACAATACCCAGCCCTGGAAATTTAAGCTTTTGCCTGATGGTGTGTTCATTTACGCGGATTACACCAGACGTCTCCCTGTTGTGGACCCTGACGACCGCGAACTGGTCATCAGTATCGGTGCAGCGATTATGAATCTACGGGTCGCTGCAGCGCATTTCGGCTATGCCTGTGATGTGCAGTATCAGCCGAAAGCGAATACACCAGAATTGTTGGCGTCTGCCAGGTTATCCAAAAGTAGTCAAACTGACCCTGAGCTGAAAAAGCTTTTTCCTGCTATCGTTCAACGACGGACCAACCGCATTGAGTACGAAGTGCGATCTTTAGCCGAAGGCGAACTGGAAAGACTTCAGAAGCTCACTACCGGTCAAAAAGCTGCCATTCGTATCATTACAGACAAAACGATACAAACCAGCATTGCGGAACTGGTCTCCCAAGGCGATCGCATTCAGTTGTCTGATCCAGCATTTCGCCAGGAATTGGCGTCTTGGGTTCGTTCCAATTGGACACGGCGAGGTGATGGTATTGCAGCGTACGGTTTTGGAATTCCGGGAATCATCTCATGGATGGGACCTTGGTTTATGCGAACTTTCAACCTGGGGAAACCTCAGGCGAAAAAGGACTATCAATTCGCTAAAGAGGCTATCGCGCTTATCATTGTGCATGGCGAGGACACCAAAGAAAGCCTGCTGGAAGTTGGAGAAATGTTCGAGCGCTTTGTCCTGACAGCTACTTCAATGGGTCTGCAGTATGCCTTCTTGAATCAGCCGGTGGAAGTGCGGGATCAGAGGGCAAGACTGCAGGCAATTTTGGGGCTTGCGGATTGGCCTCAACTCTTATTTCGTATCGGTTACGCCGAGCCGCAAAGACGTGCCATGCCACGGCGTCCACTCGATGCCGTTTTGATTGAAGGATAAATCAAGGAGTACTGCTCGATGAAAAAGAATGCGTTAAATTACCTTGCATGGACATTTGCTGCCAGTGGTCTTTGGGACACCGTCGCAGGATTTCTCTTCATATTTGCTATTGGAACGGGTCGGAGCATCGACAACCCACCGACGCATCCCTTCTACGCTATCTTCCTGGGTTCGTTCTTTTTGTGCTTTGCTTACTTACAATTCCTGTCCGCTTTTAACATCAGACGTTATCTCCTCAACGTAGGTTGTCTGATTATCGGAAGAGTCTTCTACATCGTTCTGTTGTATGCCTATATGCTCTGCGTCAACGATTTTCCAAGCACGTTCTGGTTTACTGGCATTATTGACTCGGCTTTCACGATTCTTTACCTCGTGTTCACCTTGATAAGCGATGAGGTTCGTCTCAGGGACTTGTTCGTTCCCTACCGAAGTGACAGTTGATTTTTCTGCTGGTTAATACTCATCAGTGGAATCAAGATGTCGAGGTTTTCTCAGAATAAACAACAGCGCCTAACAGCGTGTTTGCGGTTCGCTACGCTCACCCAAATGTCTTCGGCACTTCGCAAACACGCATCACGTTATCGGAAATGACCGCAAACTTATAAACGGGTGAAAGACACGCAATGCCTCCTTGGTTTACGGATGAGGGGTTATTGCGACAACAGTGATTTGATTTTTATCAGGGCCATAATACCAAAAAATTCTGTATGCTGCAGGAGTTGATTGTTCAGCGTAGGCCTCAAATACTTTCTCTCCATTCGGTCCTTTCAAGCTGCTGAATTCATGGGTTTTAAGGCTCTTATGTCTTGGATTTGAAGAAAGAAAGCTTATGGCCTTTTTGACTGCTTTGTATCTTTTTTCAAGACCCTTATTAGCCTTAAACCTATTTAGTTGATCTTTTGCTTCATTAGTGAGGAAGATTTCAAACAATTGACAATCCTAAAGTTCATCGAGGTTAAGTTTTGTTATTTTACCTTCAGATGCATCCTTTAACCCCTTTTGAACACTTTCAAGAGCCTCATTGTTTTGGAAAAGCCAAAGTTCTGAGGCTGGAATCTCAACAATTGGCTGTAAAAGGACCTCCCCCCGGTCATTTTTATATAATCGAATCCTTTTATAGCCCTTGAAGATTTTACCAAGAGTGAGTCGGTTTCGGTCATCCATTGTTTTTGTGCCAATCTCTTGGAAATTATCACTAATTTTAATATTATTTTGCATATTGACCACCCCCTTGCTATATTAAAATCAGTATAATATAATTCCCATATTGGGTCAATGGGAATTTCAGATTGACTTGTTAAAAAGGATAGTTGCGGTCCCTTCCGGTAACACAGTACAAACAGCTATTGCCCAAATTGCTTCGCAACTTCGTTTGTGCCGAAGACGTTATCTGAAATGCGTGTCTTTGATGAACGCAGGAGTAGGATAAAATGATGCAACGGATTTATATCGATATGTCTGTCATTGGTGGATGCGAGGATGAAGAATTCTCTAAGTGGTCTATTCAACTTTCGAGGAGTTTCGACAAGGCTTAAGGATTGCTGTTATATCCGACATTACTCGACGAGAGATTGAAGGAGCTCCAGAAGGTGTGAAAAAGGTATTGTTATATCTTCCAGATACTAATGTGGAGAATGTTTTTCTCACAGAGGAGGCAGAAATCCTGGCCCAGAATTATATTGATGAAGGAGTCGTAAGTGTCAGACATATAGCAGATGCCCAGCATATAGCGATTGCATCGGTGGAACGAGTAGATGTACTGGTTAGCTGGAACTTCCAGCAGATCGTGAATCTTGATCGCATCCGTGCTTTTAATTCTGTGAACTTAAAGTTGGGTTATACTATACTAGAGATTAGGAGCCCAAGGGAGGTCATCCATGAAGAAATTTGATGCTGTAAAATTTCAGCGAAAGGTTCGCGAAGAGTTGAGCGAAAAGTATTCCTCCGATCGTGAGGCATTTCTTCGTGAACTCAAAGAAAAATACGGCAACTTGCAAAAACAAAAGGCCGGCACGCACAGCGCCTAACATCCATTGAGAGCGACCCTGTCAAGAGGCAAAGATATCCTTTGATTTTGGCCTCCTTTACTTTTTCCACATCTTCATCGACAATGCAGATCACCCAAATTCGCTCACCCGCCACCCCGTTATATGAAATGCGGGCTTAAACTATTTAAGAGGAGGTCTTAAGCATGGGGCACTTTTTGGACTGGTGGAATCATATACCAGAATATATCAACCCCGATATTGTTAAAATTGGTTCATTTCAACTACGTTATTATGGTTTAATGTATGTTGTTGCCTTTGCTATTGTATATTTGCTTGTTTTGTATAGATTAAATAATGAAAGGTACGAATATCCTAAAGGAATTATACAAAGTTATTTTGTGTGGGCTATTCTGGGAGTTATAATTGGCGGGAGGTTAGGATACGTATTATTCTACGATTTAAAATATTTTGCAGTCAATCCATTAAGGATAGTCTGTCCTTTTAATTTTTCAAAGGGGCTCCACTACATTGGCATTTCTGGAATGTCTTATCATGGTGGAGTCATTGCAGTTATTTTAATTTCTATTTTCTTTTGTCATAAAAATAGAATAAATCTCTGGAATTTTGCCGATCTTCTTTGTCCTGCAATTCCTTTGGGATATACATTTGGCAGAATAGGCAATTTTATCAATGGAGAACTATATGGTCGAGTTACCTCTGTACCCTGGGGAATGTATTTCCCTTTAGACCCAATGCATCAATTACGACATCCCTCTCAACTTTATGAGGCCTTTTTTGAGGGGATATTCCTTTTCATAATTCTTTGGAGTTTGAGGAAAACGAAATGTTTTGACGGTTTTCTCTTTTCTTTATATCTTATTGGCTATGGATTGGTACGGTTTTTTATTGAGTTTGTGAGAGAACCCGATCCTCAGTTAGGATTTATATTAGGGCCTTTTACCATGGGGCAGATTCTTTGTGTTGGTATGATATTGGGAGGTATTTCTATTATACTGATTAAAAGGTCGTACAGGACATAACAGCGGATAAAAGGGAAATTAAAGATTTCCCCAAATCCCGACAAGTCGGGACTTTTTTATCCGCAAAACATTAGGCGAAAGCTTGACCGCTGATTTAACGAAAGGAGGTGCCATGTTTAAGAGATTGCTTTACTCCCTAGTTCTGGGAGGGATAGTTGGGCTGGTATTGGGTACTAATACCCTATATGCCCAATACAGGGAGAGTTGGCATACTGATGAAGCAACTTACTTTATTGGATGTGAAAATACAGATGCTGATGCAGCAAAAGAAGTCGTCTTCTTCTGGAATGAGGGGCCCTCCAACTACCACATCGTAGTAATTGACGGTGTTAGAGGTAAGATGGAATGGGATTCTGGAGAATGGCATTATATTTCTCAGGGCCGATCCGATGTTGGCATTCAGAGCAGGACATACCCCCGCTTGATAGATGTGAATAATGATGGGAAGTATGAAATACTTTTTTATGGGCGAAAATCTGGGTCCGACAATAACGAATGGCATCTTTACGAATACACAGGCAGTTATAAAGGTCTTGGCAAGGAGGAGCCTTCTCAAAAGGTGTACAAGCCCGCGGTCTTCCAGGACTATCCCAATCTGCACTTCTATCCACTCCCCACCTGCGACGAGATAAAGTAGCCTTTCAGCTAGCCTTCAGGCATCGTATTTGCCGCTTGCCATCCACAGACTTCAAGGTAGCCGAAATTTTTGGCCTCTGGGAAATTTTGCCCATTCTTTTGGAGGAAAATTTCACAATTGGTTCATTTCCCCAATTTTCTTGATCGCTAATCTGCCTTTGCCATGTGCCAAAAATTGCTGTACCCCTATAATCTCAGGTCAAAGACCATATCCGCCCCCATGCGTCTCACCTTATAGGAGGATGGTCTGATGGCCTTTTTTAGGTCGTTGATCCCTAGGTCGTTGATCCCCTCCACCCCTTTCCCCAGGATAAGGGGGGCGGTGATGATCACCATCCTGTCGGCCAACCCTTCTTTCAAAAGGGAGGTAATGACCTTCCTTCCCCCCTCTACCAGGATCGAAGGTATACCCCTAGCAGCCAATGCCTTCAGCAGGGATTTCAACTCCACCCACCCGTCTTCGCCCCTTTGAGTTACTAGGACCTCTTTCCCCATTTTTTTGATCTTTTTACATTTCTCTTTATTGTGCCGGTCAGTGGTGACGATGAGGGTATCTCCGCCCTCGCGGAGCACTTGGGCGTTCAGGGGGATGCGCAGTTGGCTGTCGAGGACAATGCGCAGGGGGTTTTTCCCCTTGGTCCATCTCACGGTGAGCAGGGGGTCGTCCGCCAGCGCAGTCCCTATCCCGACCATGACCGCATCGTGCTGGGCCCGCAAGCGGTGGGCAAACCTCCTGGACCTCTCCGAGCTGATCCAGCGGGAGTCACCCTGGGAGGTGGCGATCCTGCCGTCGAGGGACTGGGCATATTTTATCGTGACAAAGGGGAGGCCTGTACGGATGTACTTAAAATAGACCTCATTTAGTCTGCGCGCCTCTTTCTCCAAGATCCCCACCTCTACCTCTACACCATGTTCCCTCAGGATCTCCGCCCCCTTCCCGTTTACCAATGGGTTGGGGTCGAGGGTTCCTATCACTACCCTTCTGATCCCTTCCTTTATCAAGACATCTGCGCAGGGGGGAGTCTTCCCCCAGTGGCAGCAGGGCTCCAAATTGACATAGATGGTGGCCCCTTTTATCCCCCCCATTGCCCTCTTGATGGCGTCTATCTCGGCATGATCGGCCCCAAACCTCCGGTGATATCCCTCGGCGATGACCTCTTGTGCCCGGACGATCACTGCCCCTACCATGGGATTGGGACTCACTTTTCGCATCCCCTTGCGGGCCAGTATCAAGGCCCTTCTCATATACTGCCTATCTTTTGGTGAAAGGGCCATCTTATAACCTCAGGTAGGGGTTAGTGAGCTTTTCCTGGCGGATGATGGAGGTAGGGGCAGGGCCATAATTGTGACCTGGCAGCACCACGGTGTCATCGGGGAGGGTGAAGAGCCGATGGCGGATGGAGGCCTCCAAGGTCTCCCATGATCCTCCTGGGAGATCGGTCCTGCCTACAGAGCCCACAAAGAGGGTGTCACCGGTGAAGATCATATCCTCCAGATAGAGGGAGATACTGCCCGGGGAATGCCCGGGGGTGTGGATAACCTTCAGACTCAACTCCCCCACCCAGATGGTGTCGCCATCCTTCACCACAATGTCCGCTGCGGGGGAGGGCTCTGCCTGAAAGAGGGAGAGGAGGTCGAGTGAAGGGTGGCTCAAGGGGTAACTTTCGGCTTCATGGATGGTGATCTTGGCTCCAGTGCGCCGCACCATCTCCGCATTCCCCATGGTGTGGTCTATATGGGCGTGGGTGTTAAGGATAGAGATGATCTCCATCTCGTGCTGATGGGCGAAGTCGATTAACCTCTGGACGTCGTCTGCGGGATCGATGACCAGGGCCTCCCCTGTCTCCTCATCCCCGATGATGTAACTGAAGACCATGTAGTCCCCCACCTCAAGTTGTCTGATGATCATACTCCTCTGTCTCACCCCTGAGCAAGTAAATCTTTAGAGAGAACGCATAATTCTAAAATAGATCCTATTTGATGTCAAAGGGTTCAAAGGTTGAGCCCAAGGGCTCGGTGTGGTAATATAGCGTAATTTCAGAGTTAAAATTCTGGATCTCCTCTCGTTGAATTGGCGGAATTGAGAGGATTCATGGTGCCAACCTTCGGGCATGGTCTTAGGATTCAAGGGAGTTGTCTCTTACTAGAACCCTGGACCCCTCGGTCCCTGGAATCCTCATGATGATTTTTTGGATCCTTTTTAGCAACTTTTTGCAGAAAAACGATTCAAAGAAATTGAGTCATAAATGATTATCCTTGCCATCGAGAGTTCATGCGATGATACCGGGGCTGCCCTGATAGAGGAGGGCAGAAGGCCCCTCTCCAACATAGTCTCGTCTCAGGATGAGGTCCACAGGAAATATGGGGGTGTGGTGCCGGAGTTGGCCTCAAGACGCCACCTGGAGAACATCGTGCCAGTGATAAAGGGGGCCTTGGAAGAGGCCCATAAGTCATTGGATGAGGTTGATGCAGTAGGGGTGACTCGGGGGCCGGGCCTGGTGGGTTCCCTCTTGGTGGGGATCATGGCCGCCAAGTCCATCTCATATGCCAAGGATATCCCCTTGGTGGGGGTGAACCACCTCATGGGGCACCTTCTGGCCATCTTTTTGGAGGAAGAGGTCCCCTTCCCCTTTATCGGTATGGTGGCCTCAGGGGGGCACACCACTCTCTATGTGGCCGAGGGGTTTACTGCCTTTCGTTTTTTGGGGGGGACCAGAGACGATGCAGCCGGGGAGGCCTTTGACAAGGTGGCCAAGTATCTGGGGTTGGGGTATCCAGGCGGGACGATCATCGAAAGGTTGGCCCGCCGTGGAGATCCACGGGCCATATCCTTCCCGCGGGCTTACATCGCCAAGGATTCCCTGGACTTCAGCTTCAGTGGGATAAAGACGGCAGTGGTGAACTATGTCCGCTTCCATCTCCCTTCCGATGATGGGATGGCCGATATTGCTGCCTCCTTTCAAGAGGCTGTGGTGGATGTGCTGGTGAATAAGATTATCTGGGCAGCGCAGCGATATAAGATAGACAGGGCGGTGGTGTCCGGAGGAGTGGCCTCCAATGGCCGCCTGAGGGAGAGATTGGAGCAAGAAGGCAAAGAGTTTGGTATAAGACCGTACTTTCCTTCACCTCACCTCTGCAGTGATAATGCTGCCATGATCGGGGTAGCAGGGTATCACCTGCTCAAGGCACACAGAAGGGATGGCCTGGATATGAGCGCCCTTTCCCGCTGGCCCTTAGGGAGGGAATAGATCCGTGACCTCATTGGTACGGGAACTGAAAGAGGCGGGGATCTTCCCCAAGAAGAGTCTTGGTCAAAACTTCCTCATAGATAGGGAGGTAGCCCAGAGGATAGTCCACTTGGCCCCTTTGAATCCTGAGGATATAGTGGTGGAGATAGGGCCAGGGCTGGGTGTCTTGACCTTCCCCATGCTCCAGCGGGTAAAGAAGGTGGTGGCCGTGGAATTGGACCGGAAGATGGTGGATTACCTCAGGGATAAGGGGGAAGGGATCACCTCTTTGGTCGTCGTGTATCGTGATGCCCTACAATTTGATTTCCTGGGTCTTGCCCAGGAGGCGGGCAGGAAGTTAAAGGTGGTTGCCAACCTCCCTTATAACATATCCAACCCCATCATCTTCCGGCTCTTGGAGTGCAGGGAGGCCTTGACCTACCTCACCCTTATGCTCCAGCAAGAGGTGGCGCAGAGGATCACTTCCCCCCCGGGTAGCAGGGACTATGGTCCCCTGTCGATTTTTGTCCAGCTTTATACATCCCCCAAGATACTGATGCGGGTCTCCCCTCACGCCTTTTACCCCCAGCCCAAGGTAGAATCCGCGCTGGTGGGATTTGAGATCTTGGAGCACCCCAGGGTGGAGATAGGGGATATGGGGTTCTTCCAAGGGGTGGTGCGGGCCTCCTTCGCCCAGAGGAGGAAGACCATTCTGAACTCTTTGAAAAACTACCCCTTGGCCCTGGGTTCCAGTGAGGAGATCAAGGAGGGTTTGGAGGCCGTCGGGATTGACCCCCGTCGCCGAGCGGAGACCTTGGATCTGGTAGAGTTTAAACGCCTTGCTGAGGCCCTGAGGGAGTTGAATCAAGACGATGATTCTAGCCTCAGCAGAAAGATAGTGGGAACAAGGTTGACTTGAAAGACGTCTGTATGTCCATCTTTCAGGCAGGTCTTAAGGCGGTGGACCCTTATGAGGCCGTGAAGGGGGTCCTTCGTCTCTCCGGAGATGAACTTTGGGTGGGTGAACGCAGGTATCGCCTGGGTGATTTTAGGCACATTTGGGTTGTTGGGGCGGGAAAGGCCGGGGCCCCCATGGCGCAGGCCATAGAGGAGGTCTTGGGAGAGAGGGTGGAGGAGGGGATAGTTATTGTCAAATATGGATACCTCGCCGATCTGGAGAGGATCAAGATCGTAGAAGCAGGCCACCCCATACCCGATGAAGCGGGCCGACGAGGGACTAGGTCGCTGGTGGAGATGGTCAAAGGGTTGGGTGATGGGGATCTGGTCTTCTGTCTGCTCTCTGGAGGGGGGTCGGCGTTGCTCCCCTTGCCGGTGGAGGGGGTGAGCCTTGCCGAGAAGCAGGAGACCACTAAGCTACTGCTGGAGTGTGGCGCCGACATCCATGAGATCAACGCCATCAGGAAACACCTCTCCCGCATCAAAGGGGGAGGGTTGGCCAAATTCGCCTATCCTGCCACCATCGTCTCCCTTGTCCTGTCCGATGTTGTTGGGGATGACCTCGATGTCATCGCCTCCGGGCCCACGGTGGGCGACATGAGCACCTTTGCCGACTGTATTAGGGTGGTCGAGAAATACCACCTGGCTTCCCGGATCCCTCCTGCGGTATGGGGTCATCTACAAAAGGGGGCTGCTGGCAGGGTGGAGGAGACCCCTAAGCCTGATGATCCCGTCTTATGCGAGACCTTTAATCTAATTGTGGGCAGCAACATCCACTGTCTGGAGGCAGCGGCGCGCAAGGCGCAGCAGTTAGGTTATCAGACCCTTGTCCTTTCCTCCTTCATCGAGGGAGAGACCAGGGAGGCGGCCAAGGTACACGGGGCCATCCTCAAGGAGGTCCTTCGTTCTGGCAGGCCCCTTACCACTCCAGCCTGCCTCATATCCGGGGGGGAGACAACGGTGACTATCCGGGGAAGGGGAAAGGGGGGGAGGAACCAAGAATTCGCCCTCGCCTGTGGCATGGAGATCGCGGGATGGGAGGGAGCAGCCGTATTCAGCGCCGGCACCGATGGCACCGATGGCCCCACCGATGCCGCCGGGGCCTTTGCCGATTGGAGAACGGTGGGCAGGGCCCTAGAGATGGACCTCGATCCCGGTGCCCATCTCAAGGAAAATGACTCCTATCCATTCTTTGAGAGGCTCGGTGACCTCATCATCACAGGCCCGACCAACACCAATGTGATGGACATAAGGATACTCATCGCGGTATAAGATGTCCTTTCAATATCCGCAAGATCTCCTCCCCCCTTTCGGGTGAGAGGGTACCCTTTTTGAGCCCTACCTCAACGGTAAGGCGGGAGATACTGCAGTATATATCAATGAACTTGGGATCCAATCCCTTCAAGGCCTCCAGGTGTCCTCTTACCACGTTTGTATCCCCCCTAGCGATGGGCCCAGTCAGGGCCTTGACCGGCCCTAACTTCTCTATGTTATTTACCGTCCCTTTGATCAAGGGGAGCAGGGCATGGGAGGCGTCATCTTGAGAAATACCAATGGCCTCAAAAAATTTGTAACTTAAGTAGGCAAGGGTGACCAGGAAGTTGGAGGCCACCACAGCCGCCGCATGGTAAAGGGGCTTATGCCGGGTGTCGATGGACAAGGGTCTTCCCCCCAACGTCTTTACCAACTCCATGAGTGGAGGGATGGCCTCTCTATCCCCCTCCAGGCAAAAGATTGAGGAGGGGATGATCTTCACCGCCTCTTCGACATCGGCGAAGCTCTGCAGGGGATGAACTGATGCGATCAGGGCCCCTCTCTCTTTGGCCCTACGTAGGATGGTAGAGGGGAGGGCCCCACTGGTATGGACCACTATCTGCTCGGGGCGGAAACCCTCCTTGCTGGCGATCCCCTCGCAGACCTCCTGGATGGCGCTGTCCGAGGTGGTGATAAAGACCATGTCTGCATCCGGTACGATCTCCTCTGGGGTAGTGGTGGCCCGGACACCACTTTCCAGGAGGGAAGCCGCCCTTTGGGCGGATTCCTGTCTCCTGCTGGCTATACCTACTATAGAATACCCCTTTTCCTTCAAGAGATAGGCCAAGGCCGTACCTACCACCCCTGCCCCTACAATGGCTATCCTATTCTCCTTCATTTCCTCCCTTCCTTTGTTACACTGGAGACCTGCAGTCTCATATCGCCCTGGCCACGGTCAAAACAGCCACACTCTTGGCCCCCCCATCCAGCAGGGTGCGGGCGCACTCGTTGACTGTGGCCCCTGTGGTGTAGACATCGTCCACCAGCAAGATGGATTTCCCCTCTATTTCTTCATTTTTGTCCACATGAAAGGCCCCCTTTACGTTTTTTCTCCTCTCCTTACCCTTGAGGGTGGTCTGAAAGGGGGTATTTTTGATCTTTTTCAGTGCCCTTTCCGGATAAGGGATCCCCGTCCTTTTGCTCAGTTCCCTGGCCAGGAGGAGTGCCTGGTTGAACCCCCTTTCCCTCAACCTCTGGATATGGAGGGGTACGGGGACGATCAAATCCACCGGGTAATCCCGGGAGAGGGTTTGGAGGGTTGGGTACAGTAAGTCCCCAAAGACCCTCAAGAGGGGGAATTCATGCAGATATTTGAACCTATGTATTGCCTCCTTTAACGCCCCTTCATAGAGGCCGCAGGAGCGATGGACCTCGAAATGCCATCTCCCCCTAAGGCAGCGGCTGCAGAGGTGGACCTCCTCATCCTTCAAGGAGAAGGGGAGGCCACAGCGGGGGCAATAGGGGGGGTATATGGGCCTTATGTCCTTTTGACAATCTGGGCATATGAGGAGGTCTTCCCCCTTTCCGCCGAGGGGGATTTGGCAGATGGGTCAAACTGGTGGAAAGATGAGGTTCAAAAGCCACTGAAGGGTTGGATAGAGCCCCACTTAAAAATCCCAGGCCATCAACTGAGAGGAGAGGGGAGAAAGGGGCACCTTGATCTCCTCTTGGGTGCATACGACAAAAGTACCCCACTGGCCGCACTTCGGGCAGGAGGGGAGCCAGTCATTGACCTCCTTCTGGCAACTAGTACAGCGGTAGGGGATATGGACTCCCCCCTCCAGTTCAAGCCCCTTCCGATATTCTTCTGCCGCCTGTTCATAGTCGGCTCGATGGGAATATACCTCGGCCAACAAATAGTGATAAGAGGGGTGATCGGAGAGGGTTGCCCCCATCTCCTTTAACCTCCCCAGGGCCTCATCGATCATCTCCAGTCGCAGGCAGAGCCGGGCGTAGAAGAAGGGGATGACGATGTTATCGGGGTTCTTCTCCATGGCCTCCAGATAGAGGTGGATAATCCCCCGGGGGTCTTCTTGGGAGAGGTAGAGGTCCTCCAATTTGTTCAAAAAGATGATCTCACGGCTCCATTCAAACCCCTTTTGCCAGACCTTGATAGCCTCTTTGATCTCCCCGGTGCGGCGCAGTAATTCTCCTAGCAGGACCTGGGGTGGGCTAAAGGAATGATCCTCCTTGATGATCTCCTTCAACTCCTTTATCCCCTTATCTTCCTCCCCCCTTTCCGCCATAAGCCTGGCGTGCTCATATCTCAGACCATGTTGAAGCTTCCTTTCCCGTTCGATCTCCTCCTCTGGGCTCATCTTGATGATCTTTCTCTCTAGTTCCAATGCCAGGTCCCATTCCCTTTCATCGATATAGATGTCCCTCAACTCCCGCATCGCCTCCAGGTTGGAAGGATAAAGGGTGATGATCTCTTGGAGGGCCTTGATGGCCCCAGGGGATTCCTGAGTCTCCTTGTAGATCTGGGCCTCCTTGAAGAGGATCTCAAGTTGGTCCTTCTTTAAGTCCTTGGCCTTTTTTAGGGTTTCAATGGCCTCCTGGGGCCTTGCCCCTTTTTGATGGATCTCGGCAAGTTTTAGGTAGGCCTCGGGGTCATCAGGCCTCTTCTTCAGGTACGCCAAGATCTGTTTCTCGGCCTTGGGCAAGTTACCTTTAAACAGGGCGTCTGTGGCCAGGTAAAACCTCTGCCATAGTTGTTCCCTCTCCTTTTTATCTTTGCGCTCTTTAAAGCTCCTCCTGACGTCCTTGGCCAGATAGATGAGGAAGGTTATCAAGGTCCCCACAAAGAAGGAGCTTATGAGCAAGATGGAGAGGGAGGTATCCAGATAGCTCCCCTTGAGATATTGAAATTTGACACTCAAAGGGTTTAGGTAAGAGATGTAGATAAATAGTCCCGCAAAAATGGTGACAAAAAGAAAAAAGAGCCTGATAAACATAGATCTTCCCCCTTTATCTGTGATAGGGCCTATTTTGGATGATAGATAGGGCCCGATATACCTGTTCCAGGAGGATGAGTCTGGCCAACTGGTGGCTGAAGGTCATGGGGGAGAGGGAGAGGATGGTGTTGCATTTCTCCCTCCAACCAGAACCAAAGCCATCAGCCCCCCCTACCAGAAAGACGGCCTCCTTTATCCCCCGCCCCATGAGCCCGTGGAGAAATTGGGCGAATTCTGGCGAGTTAAGGCCTTTTCCTCCCTCCTCTAGGCCGATGATATAGCTTCCCCGGGATAGATGGTTGAGGAATTTAGAGATCTCCCCATCCTTTTTCCCGTAGAGTACCGCGACAGGGAAGGATCTATTTATCCTGGCCACATAATCCTCTATTCCCTCTTGGAATAGATCTGCTCTCTCCCTCCCCCTAAAGAAGAATTTGAACTTCAACCCTTTTCCTCTGGTGGATTTATCCTCGGGGCCTCTATCCAGAGGCCTTCTAGATCGTAGTAAAGCCGAACTGATTCGTAAAAGATGTGAATGACCAAGTCTTCATAATCCATGAGGACCCATCTCCCCTCCCTCATCCCTTCCGTCCCCAGGGGGCGAACCCCTTTCTCCCTCACCTTCTCTTCGATAGACTGGGCGATGGCCTGGACCTGCCTGTCAGAACGACCGCTGCAGATGAGGAAATAATCGGTGAGGGAGGAGATCTTTTTGAGTTCCAAGATGGTTATATCAAAGGCCTTCCTCTCCAGGGCAACCTTTGCGCAGAAAATCGTTTTTTCCTTGGAGTCTTTAAAAACCTCTTTCATACAAACCCTAATGAGGGTTTGTCCTCACCCCCGTCCATGAAAATGCCCCGGTCCTTCCTTTGGCTCTCCGTTGAGGGGGCTGCCCCCTCAAACTCCCCCGAAAGAGCAAATTCCTTTTCGGGGGTTTCAGGGCCGATGCATCGGCCCTGAAGTTAAGTTTGAAAAACCTAAAGTCCCGACATTGCTTTTGACCTCAATATCTACCGTGAATTATTTTCACGGTAAATACTATAGCAAAGGAAGATTGAAAGTTAAAGGGATATATTTCATCCCTGATAAAGTCCGTGTTTTTCTATATACTCCTCCACCTCTTTGGGGACCAGGTACGTGATGGATCTCCCCTCCTTGATAATCCTCCTGATCTCTGTGGAGGAGATTCCGATGGGGGTCACCCCATGCAGATAGAGGGAGTGGCCTGATGGGTGGAGGAAGCAGTCTTCTTTAGGCTCCTTCCGGAAACCTTCGGATTTTAACACCCTTGCCCTCAAGGGATCAAAGTTTGGACGGGAGATTACGATAAAGTCGCACAAGGTGAACAGTTGCGGGTAATCCCTCCAGGTCTCTATCTCACAGAAGGCGTCGGCGCCCAAGATAAAAAAGAGCCTTTCCCCCTCTCCAAGGTTGCGGTGATAGTAAGAGATGGTCTCTATGGAATATGACTTTCCCTCCCGCTTTATCTCTACGTCAGAAAGGGCGAAGCAGGGGGTATCGGCAATGGCCACTTTTACCATCTCCCAGCGGTGCCTGGTGGAGATGCTGGGGCGATCCAGCTTATGGGGAGGGGTGGCGGCCAGGACAAAGATCACCTGGCTGAGGCTAAAGGCCTCACATACCTCTTGGGCACAACGAAGGTGCCCCACATGTATTGGGTCAAAGGTTCCACCAAAAAGTCCTATCCTCTTCTTTCCCCTCCTAAGAGGTCCTGATCTGTCCATTCCCATAGATGATGAACTTGGTGGTGGTGAGGTCTTCAACCCCCATGGGGCCGAAGGCATGCAGCTTGGTGGTGCTGATCCCTATCTCCGCCCCCAACCCTAGCTGATACCCATCGCTGAACCTGGTGGAGGCGTTGACCAAGACGGTAGAGGAATCGACCTCCCTCAGGAATCGTTGGGCGTTACCGTAGTCCGAAGTGATGATGGCCTCGGTGTGCCTGGAGCCATATTGTTCGATATGCCGAATTGCCTCCTCAATATTATCTATTACCCTTACAGCCAGGATCAGGTCCAGGTATTCAGCATACCAATCTTCTTCCCTTACCTCCTTCACCCCCGGGAGGATTTGACGCGTCCGGCCACACCCCCTTATCTTCACCCCTGCCCCCTGTAGCCTTTCTGCCATCGGAGGGAGGAAACGGGGTGCTATGTCCCGATGGACCAGCAGGGTCTCCATGGCATTACACACCCCCGGCCTTTGGACCTTGGCATTGTAGCAGATCTCCAGTGCCATCTCCATATCCGCCGAGGCATCGATAAATATGTGACACACCCCCTTATAATGCTTTATCACCGGGATCCGGGAGTGTTCTACCACGAAACGGATCAGACCTTCTCCTCCTCGGGGGATGATGACATCGATGAATTCCTCTAACTTCAACATCTCCTCTACAGTCTTCCTCTCGGTATTGGGGACCACCTGTACAGCCTCAGGGGGGACACCCGCCTTCTCCATGGCCTCTTGGAGGATGCGCCCCAGGGCCCGATTGGAGTGGATCGCCTCAGACCCTCCGCGCAGGATCACGGCATTGCCCCCTTTGAGGCACAATCCCGCTGCATCGGCGGTGACGTTAGGTCTTGCCTCGTAGATGACTCCGATTACCCCCAAAGGTATCCTCATCTTTCCCACCCAGAGCCCGTTGGGTCTACGCCACATCTTCACCACCTCCCCCACGGGGTCTGGTAGTAGAGATATCTGGCGCAACCCCTCAGCTATCTCCTCGATCCCCCCCTCGGTGATGGCCAACCTGTCCAGCATGGCCTTGGAGAGGCCCTTGCCCTCGGCATATTCCAGGTCCTTTCGGTTTTCCAGCAGCAAAAATTCCTTCTTCTCCATCAGATCCTCTGACATCATCAACAATGCCCTATCCTTCACCTCCGAGGGGAGCCTGGCCACCTGTAATGAGGCCTCTCTGGCCCTTTGGGCAATCCTTTTGATCTCTTTCTCAATATCCATCACGGCCTCCTATAGGATTACCAGATTGTCCCTGTGTATTACCTCATCAGTGTATTTATATCCCAACACCTCTTCTATCTGCGAGCTCTGTTGCCCCATGATCTTTCTCAATTCGTAGGAGTCATAATTTACCAACCCCCGCGCAAGCTCCTTGCCCTGGGGGTCAAGACAGGATACGGGGTCTCCCCTGCCGAAATCCCCGTCCACCGCGATGATCCCAGAAGGCAGCAGGCTTTTCCCCCCTTTCACTATCGCTTTCTGCGCCCCCCTGTCAAGTTTTAGCCTCCCTTTAGGTCGTAGGGTAAAGCCTATCCATTGTTTTCGCCCCTTTAGTTTTTCGCTGTGGGCCAGAAAGAGGGTCCCTATCAGTTCTCCTGTAAATACCCTCTCCAGAACCCCCTGGGCCCTGCCGCTGGTCACCACCGTGGGCACACCAAAACGGGCGGCAAGCTTTGCTGCTCCTACCTTGCTCACCATCCCCCCGATGCTGATCTCTGTCTGTGATCCCTTGGCCATTTCCTCTACCTCTTTATTCACCTTTTTCACCAAGGAGATGAGCTTTCCCCCTCTTTGCGGCTCACCATCGTACAGACCCTCAGTGTCGGTTAGGATGAGCAGGAGATCTGCGTCCACCAAAGAGGTGACCAGGGCGCCCAGCAGGTCGTTATCGCCAAACTTGATCTCCTCCACTACCACGGAGTCGTTCTCATTGATGATGGGGATTACCCCCATGTCCAACAGGGTCAGCAACGTATTGCGGGAGTTGATGTACCTTTTCCGCTCCCTCATGTCTTCATGGGTGAGAAGAACCTGGCCCACCTTAAGCCCCCAGGGGGCAAAGGCCTCCTCATAGACATGCATGAGGGTACTTTGGCCTATAGCTGCAGCGGCCTGCAGCTCGGAGATGGTCTTGGGCCTCTTTTTGATATTTAATCTTTCCATTCCCGCCGCGATGGCCCCTGAAGAGACCATCACTATCTGCCTCCCCCTTTTCTTGAGCCAGGCCAACTCCTCCGTCAGCCTGTAGATGGAGTCTTTGTTTAGACCTGTGCCCAAGGAGACGAGGAGGCTGCTGCCTAGCTTTATCACCGCACGGCGCACATCCCGCATTATCTCATTCCTCAGCTCCCTCTCATCCATGGGCCTCTCCCCTTAATCCTTCCCATCGATAGCCTATTTCCCGCACCAACTCGTTCACCCCTTCTCCAGTAAGGGCGGAGATGGGAAAGAGCTCCACCCCGTTGCCTTTGAAGGACCTCCTGATCTGGGGTATCCTCCTCCTCACCTCAGACAGATCTATCTTATTTAATACGGCCAGTTGGGGCCTCTCTAAAAGGGAGGGATGGAATGTGCCCAGTTCTTCGTTGATCTCCTCAAACTGACGCCACGGGTCCTCTTGGGGATCAATGGAGATGTCCAAGAGGTGGACGAGGAGAATTGTCCTTTCGATATGACGCAGAAACCTACTTCCCAATCCCGCTCCCTGATGGGCCCCAGCGATGAGTCCGGGGATATCGGCCATTACGAAACTTTTGAATTCCTCATAGGAGACCACCCCCAGATGGGGGGTAAGGGTGGTAAAAGGGTAATCTGCTACTTTGGGGCGGGCGGCGGATATCTTCCTCAGGAGAGTGGATTTGCCCACATTGGGACGACCTACTAATCCCACATCGGCGAGGAGCTTGAGCTCCAGTTTGAGCCACCTCTGCTGCCCCTTTTCCCCAGCTTCAGCGAATCGAGGGGCCTGACGGGTTGAGGTAGCAAACCTGGCATTTCCCCTTCCTCCCCTTCCTCCCTCTGCCGCCAGATACTCTTCCCCCTCTGCCGCGAGGTCCTTCAGGATCTTACCTGTTTCCACCTCCTTTACCACCGTGCCAACTGGGATGGGGATGATCAGATCCTTACCGCTTTTGCCGTGCTGGTTTTTCCCTCGTCCATGGGCTCCATTTTCGGCCCTATAGCTCTGCTGATACCTCAGGTCCAAGAGGGTGGACAGTGCTTCCTTGGCCACCAAAATTACATCCCCCCCCCTGCCGCCGTCACCACCGTCCGGTCCCCCTCGGGGGGTGAACTTCTCCTTTCGAAAACTCACACATCCCCTCCCCCCATCACCCCCTTTGACCCAGATCTTGACATCATCGATGAGTTGCATGACAGCAAAGGGAAGGGGGATTATGAAAGGTACATGGACAAAAGGTATACCGAAAAGGAGGGATTAGGAAGCGGCTGATGCCGCTGTCTCTATGGGGTATACGCTTACCTTCTTCCTATCTTTGCCCTTGGATTCAAAATTCACGATACCGTCGATCTTGGCAAAGAGGGTATAGTCGCGGCCGAGCCCCACGTTCGCGCCAGGGAAGATCTTGGTCCCCCTTTGTCTCACCAAGATGCTCCCCGCCGTGACCGTCTGGCCGCCAAACCTCTTTACCCCTAACCTTCGGCCTACAGTATCCCTGCCGTTTCTGGAGCTTCCTCCTGCCTTTTTATGGGCCACCTCTCCCTCCTTTAGCTGATAATTTCCTCGACTTCTATCCAGGTATAGTGTTGTCGATGTCCTTGTTTCCGACGATAGTTTTTTCTCCTTTTATATTTGAAAATGACGATCTTTTTCCCCCTACCCTGTAATTTTATCTTTCCCACTACCTTCGCCCCTGCCAAGGTGGGGGTTCCCAATTTTATCCCATCCTCTCCCTTGATCAAGAGGACCTTGTCTAATTCGACCCTTTTCCCCACCTCCCCCTCTATCCGCTCCACCCTGATGCGGTCCCCTTTGGTTACCTTGTATTGCTTTCCCCCTGTTTCCACTACAGCGTACATAATTTCTCTTCCTCCTTTCCAATTCTAACAGAAAGTAGAGGATTTGTAAATTTAAAACAATATTGAGAAGTTGTCAAGAAATAAAGGGCAGGCCGTTTGGACCTGCCCAACACTCACCACACCGCATGGGCCGAAGATATTTCGGCCTTATTAGAGCTTGAACACCAACAAGAGGGATACCAGTAGGGAGTAGATGACCAGCGACTCGATCATGGCCAGACCGATGATCATTGGGGTGACTATCTTCCCCGAGGCCGCTGGATTTCTGGCGATCCCATCCAGGGCCGAGGCGATACCCCGGCTTTGCCCCAGGGCCCCACCAAAGGCAGCGATGGCGATACCAAAGCCTGCCCCAATGGCGATGGCCATCTTCACATTGGGTGGTAGCCCTTCCGCCGCCGCCTCCGCGGCCAAGGCCACACCAGCCGCTCCCAAGGCAAAGGCGGACACCAAAATGAGGAATACGATCTTTTTGAGCACCCTCTCACCTCCTTTCTTTGACACTATTCAACAACCTCATCATAATTCTTGATAAGCAAAGGATATATTTTTATCCTTCATGCTCAAGCTCCTCTATGGCCCCGGAAAAGTAGGCCATGGAGAGGAGGATGAAGACCAGGGTTTGAACGAGGGCCACGAATATCCCCAATAGCATCATGGGCAAGGGGACCAGGAAGGGGACCAGCCCAAAGACGATGGCGCAAATATAATGATCCCCGAATATATTCCCAAACAGACGCACGGAGAGGGATACAGGGCGGACAAGGTGTCCGATAAGTTCGATGGGGACCATCAGGGGGGCCAGCCAGATGACCGGCCCGGTAAAATGTTTGATGTACTTTATACCATGTTCCCTAAAGCCGTAATAGTGGGTGAGGGAAAAAACGGTGATGGCACAAGCCCCTGTGGTGTTTAAGGTCTCGGTGGGGGAGTGAAAACCCGGTACCAGGCCCAGGACGTTTGACACAAAGATGAAGAGGGCCAAGGTCCCGATGATCATCATGAACTCTGGCCCCCGGGGACCCATATTGTCCTTAACGATCTTGAGGATCCCCTCTACGATCATCTCCACCGCAGTGCGGAAAGTCAGCTTTTTCTCGGGGACAAAGTATTTTTTGGGCTCCTTGCGCAACCCCCTGGTCCCCAGGTGGGCGATGACCAAAAGGAAGACGATCACCACAATCGCATTGGCGACATGGGGAGGAAGCTGGTTCAAAAAGGGGATCATATTGCAAACGCTGAAGTGCTCATGTCCCATCGGCCTTCTCCCTATCTTCGTTGCTATATCGATATCCCCTTATCCCCTCGGCCAGGATGGCTAGAAAGATGGTGAGCAGCCCCACCAGGAAGGCCACCAGGTTTATCACACCCCGCAGCAGGAAGGCGCCCCCCGCTACTGCGGCAAGCAGCAAGAGGAATTTTATGGCGTATTTAAGGAAGAAGGACTTGGATATCCCTCCTTCAGAGAACCCCCCTTCGACGATCCTCCTCAAGGCCTTGAAGTTCAAGATGACGATGACACCCCCCATGATCACACCTAGGGTAATCCTCCAATCCCAGAAGGCCAGACTCCCGAGGGTAAGAAGGGAGAGTATGACCCATTGGGTCCTCTCCAGAGAGGCCAACCTCATCTCTTTAGCCATTAATCCCCTTTGTCCTCCCTTTCCAGACGCTTCAGCGCCCGATACAGACTCCGGAAGCCTGCGACGATCCCAAAAAAGAGAAAGATGATGAGGAACCACGGTCCTGTCCCCAACCATTTGTCGAGGTAATAGCCAATACCGACCCCTACGGCCACCGCCAACCCCATCTCTAGGCCGAGGGTGCTATAAGAGGCGATCTGTACGATCACCTTCCTCTTATCTTCTCTCTGGGGTGGCAAAATCCAAAGGCCCCTTTGCCGGGCGGAAGAGGAATTTGTAGCACACCCTTCCTCCCAAGTCAACTCCTTTTCTCAATGGCCTATTCCCTGGGCCTGACGGGCCGGTACTCTCTCCCAGTTTTGGCCTCCCTTTCCCCGTCAACCATTACGACGTCGGCGGTGAAGTCGTATTTTCCCTCAAAGAGGGAGCTCCCCACTGCGTAGATATCCACGGGTGCCTCCTTTTTCTCGAAGAGGGCGATTTTGTCGGGGTTAAATCCGCCGGAGACGATGATCTTTACATGTGAAAACCCCTCCCGATCTAAAGCCTCCCTCACCTTCTCCACTAAACGGGCGTTTACCCCCCGGGGGTCGAACTGCATCATCTCCTCCCAGAGACACCTGTCCACCATCGTATTGGAGGTGTCCAATCTTATGGCCCAGAGGATATCCTTCAGCTTCCTGGCCACTTCGAGGGAAGTCCCCACACTGTCGTTATGGTAATCGACAAGGGCGATGACCTTGATATCGCTTCCTTTGGCGATGTGCTCGTAAAACTTATAGGTGGCCAGGGCTGTGTCTCCCCGATAACAGGCGATCAGGGCATGGGGGATGGTCCCTATCCCGCGTGATCCCCACCATTCGGCCCCGGCATCGGTAGAGACGGCCTCAGCCCCGCCAATGCTGGCGGCATATCCATCCCCACCCTGGACGCTGAAGTGGTCGAACCGGGCACCGAAGAAGATCACCGGTTTCCCCTGGGCCGCTTGGACGCACTTTCGCACATTGGTGGCTATCTTGGTCCTGCGGGCCATGACCCCCAGGTAGACGGTCTCCAGGTGGGCAAAGCTCGCTGCCGGTCCCTCTATGTTCATCACAGTTTCATAGGGTTCTATCTCGTCCCCATCCCTCAAGGCCGTTATCTTCAGTTGGTCGAACTCGTTCACCCAGATGGAATCCAGCTCACCCTCCACCTCCAACCTCTCCGCGATCAAGGAGAGGAAGAGTTCCTTATCGGTGTACCTGCACCTGCGCAGATCCATCTTTATGTTCATCAGCCTATCGAACAATTTATGGGCCCTTTTCAGATCGGTGTAATGGCCTGTTCCCACCTGGAGGATGGCGATGGCCTCATCTACACCGCACAGGACCGCATGTTTCTTTTGGAAGACCTGCATGGTGACGATGGGATTGTGGCGATCTCGTTCCAAGATCAGCTTTTCCCGCCAGAAATAGACGTCGGAGCGATACCCCCTTCTGATCTCTTGGACAGGGAGATCGAAAACAGAAATGGGGAGCCTCGCCTCTAGATTCCCTTGCAACTTTATCTTAGAGCCAGTGCTCATCCTGATAGATCCTCTCCTCTAGATCTATTCTATAAAAATCCTGCAGGGGGATCAAGATTTCCCTGTTTCTCTCGTAGACGGTCTTTATTGCCTCCCTCACCACCGCTGTGGCCTGAGGGGTCATCCGCCCCAAGGGAGGGCGGCAGGGACCGGCGGGCATCCCCAACCCCTTCATCAGGGTCTTGATGGCAGAGGGGTTTCTGAACTTACAGGGGACCTTAAACCCCTCGTATTCCTCCACGGTCTTGACGGTGACGATCTTAAAGAGGGGGTTCAGGGCATCGTAGAGCCCCCTCCCCCTCACCATGTCCCCCTGGTTGAGGGATGCGGTCATCTCGGCCACGGCCCCAGGGACCACATTGGAGATGACCGAGACAACCCCTTGTGCCTTGATGTCCTCCCTAGTCATCATCTCAAAGGTCATATCGTCATCTCCGGAGAGGATGTCGAAGTCGTCCCCGAGCAACATCCTGGTCTTGGCCATCCGCTCTAGGTCCCCGGTGGCCTCCTTGATGGCCCGGACGTTTTTGTAATTCCTGTGCAAGATGGCTAGGTCCTCCACTTCCAATTGGGTTCCTGTCCTGCCCGGGATAACATAGGGGGTGACGAAAGCCTGCGGGAACTCTTTAGCAATCACCTCATAATACTCCGTTCTGAGCTCCAGGGAGGAGGGTCCGTTATAGTAGCAGTCCACCAGCAGGACCGCCTCTGCCCCCGCCTCTACAGCACATTTTGTCCCCCTGAGGGCCTCTTGGGTGGAGTTGCTCCCGGTGCCTGCCATCACGAAGGTCCTGCCCTTGGCCAGATTCACCGCCTCTTCGATGATCTGGTTGTGCTCCTTCCACTCCAGGGTGGGGGATTCCCCTGTTGTGCCAGTGGGGACCGGTTTGGCTCCCCCCTCTATCTGAAAGGTCACGTTCTTGCGAAGGCCCTCCAGGTCCAACTCACCCCTCTCTGTAAAAGGGGTAACCATAGCTGTCCAGCATCCCTCAAATCTTTCCAATGCCATAATCTCTCTCCCTTTATATATCCTTTGAGATCTCTAAAAGTTAGAGGAAAGGATGGGAAAAGTCAAGCTTGGAAGATCTCTCATGGGTCATCCCTCAGTCTTGGGGGATGGGCCTCAAAGGGCCTCTTGTCCCCGAGCGAAGTTGCTGGGAAGGGTGAGCAGAAAGGGGAAAGCCCCGCCTGCGAACCCCGAAAGGGTCACCGAGAAAGCTCTGAAGCGAGGGGATAAGGGGTCCTACTCCCCTGACAAGTGAGGCATTACCCCTGATGATCCTTCGTGGTTAGGGGGTTTTCCCCCTTTGCCGCAGGACTTCGTAGAGGACAAGGGCCCCGGCCACAGAGGCATTGAGGGAGTTGACCTTTCCCTTCATGGGGATCGATACGAGGAGATCGCATTCCCTTTTAATCAAGGGCCTCATTCCTTTCCCCTCACCCCCGATGACCCAGGCCAAAGGGAGCTTCAGATCCTGGTGATAGAACTCTGTTTCCGCCTCTGCGGTGGCGCCAACCACCCAGATCCCCCTATCTTTGATCTTCCTCAGGGCGCTGGGGATATTGGTGATACGTACTACCGGGACATGAAAGACCGCCCCTGCAGAGCTCTTGGCCACAACAGGGGTGATCCCGGCTGCCCTGTCCTTGGGGATGATCACCCCCCAGACCCCGCAGGCATCGGCGGTCCTCATGAGGGCCCCTAAATTTCTGGGGTCCTCAATCCCATCGAGGACCAAGAGAAGGGGCTTGCCCTCACCCCCTTGGAGGACCTCGTCCAGATCGGCATAGTTGAATCGATCGACAAGACCCACCACCCCTTGGTGGGAGGCGCTCTTGGTGAAGGAGTCCAGCTGGGAACGCTCCACCTTCCTGATGGGGACCCCCTTTGACTCCGCTGCCCTGATGGTTCTTTCTAACCCCTTGGGACTCCTCCCACCCGCCACCCAGACCTCTTTGATCTGACAGCGGGCTGATCTCAGGGCCTCATATACGGGGTTTACCCCATAGATCCAGAACTTCATCATACCTCTCATTTCTGTAACAATCGTACCCTGGAAGCCCTCTCTTTGCAAGGGAGGAGTGTAATGGTCGATGTGACCACTGGAGTTCCAAAAAGGAAAAAAATACAAACGCCTCCAAGGGGGTATAAGAATACCTTTGGAAGCTAAGCTAAGGGCACCTTAAGTATCAAATGAAAAGGGGGTGGGTAAGAACCCACCCCCTTTGAGATCTTACCTCACCTCCAGATCTACTGCCCACTCTGAGCCAGGATAGTAGGATGGGGTGCTGAGTATCCAGCCGTCAACGGAGTCGTATATCGCACCCTCTTTGTGAAGGATTGTATATCCGTCCCCCAAAAGCTCCAGGTCAACGGCATAGTCAGTGCCAGGATAGTAGGGTGGGGTATCGAGCACCCAGCCAGTATCAGAGTACCAGATGGCTCCCTCCCGGTGCAGGATGGCATATCCACCTGTCTTAAACTCCAGATCCACCGCATAGTCTGTCCCCGGATAATAGGGAGGTGTTGCAAGATTCCATCCATTATCAGAATTCCAGATCGCTCCATCCTTGTGCAGGATATTATTTACCGGATGAAATGGCTGCATCGCTGATATTGTTATCTCAATATCCCTGGCGTATTCAGTACCGGAATAGTAAGGAGGGGTATCGAGATTCCAGCCAGATTCAGAGCTATAGATGGCACCATCCTTGTGAAGGATGACATAGTATTCACTCGTCATCCACAACATCGTCTCCAGTGCCCTGGCATAGTCGTTACCAGGATAATAGGGAGGCGTGTCCAGGACCCAACCTGTATCACTCCACCACAAGGCCCCTTGCCTGTGCAGTATCACCATTGTGCCATCAGAGTCAAACTCCAGGTCCACGGCATAGTTGCTGGCTGCATAGTAGGGCGGGGTAGTCAGGTCCCACCCCGTATTATTACTCACGATTGCCCCATCTTTATGGAGGATCTCCATAGCAGCGAAATACTCATCCACACCCATATCCACTACCGGGTCCCAATCACCATCTCCATCAATCTTTCTCAGATCCCCCTCAAAGTCCTCATCGGGCATCCACGGCGCGCTGTTGTCCCCGACATCTATGCAGGGGGAGGTGGACTGCAGGTGCAGGTCCCAGTTTGCCGGATCAGGATCAGTGACATCTACAAAGAGGGGGTCTTCGTCTATATTGCCCGTGCCAGTATAACCCCCCTCCACATCGCAGTACGTGACAATGGGAGAAGACCCAGTTGCATCATAAATTTCAGGGCCAGAGGTTGCCGCCGTATCGCCCCAAAGGATACAGTTGGTGATGGTGGGGCCAGAGCTGGAGTCATTGTATATTGCGCCACCGTATTGGTCAGCGGTGTTTCCCGAGAAGGTGCAGTTGGTGATGGTGGGGTCAGCGCTCTCGTTGTAGATCCCGCCACCGTTGGCGGCGGTTGTCTCATTTTTTTTGAACGAGCAGTTGGTGATGGTGGGGTCGGCGCTTTCGTTGTAGATTCCGCCACCGTGGAATCCTCTATTTTCGGAGAAGGTGCAGTTGGTGGTGGTTGGGTGGGAGTAGTGGTTGTAAATCCCGCCGCCATAGGAGTATGCGATATTATCGGAGAAGGTACAGTTGGTGATGGTAGGGGAGGAGCTACTGTTATAGATCCCGCCGCCATCTTCGGATGCGGTATTATCGGAGAAGGTACAGTTGGTGATGGTAGGATAATAGAGATAGCTGTAGATTCCACCACCACCGTAATCTGCACGATTATTGTAGATAGTGCAGTTTGCGATGGTGATAGAAGAAGAGGAGAGATAGATCCCGCCGCCCTTATCATCTGGATGGCTACTGCCATTGGCAATGCCTCGGGTGATGGTAAAGCCGTCTATGGTGGCGTTGGCAGTGACATAGAAGCAGTGATAGATCGAATTCCATCCATCCACCGTGGTGACGTTGTTTTTCCAGTCCCGCTCATCCCTCAGGGTCTCTGTACCATCAAACCCTCCATAAATGCCGACGGCCTTGTTGACATCGATCTGAGCAGAAGAGATGTCATAGGTCCCCTGCTTTACCCAGATCTCATCGCCACTGGTGGCCGCAGCATCTATTCCCTCCTGGATGGTCTTAAAGGCCTCAGCCCAGCTTGTGCCATCCCCTGAACTTGACACATCACCATCCACATACCAGGTATCTGCCTGCGCCCCTATTGCAGGCAATGTCAAAAAGATCAAAAGGCATAGAACAGAGAAAAGCTTTTTCATGATAATTACCTCCTCTTTTTTACCTTTAATAAAAAGTCCTTTAACCTCAATGGATTTAATAGACCCGCCTTCTACATCAAAGGATAGGTTTTGGGTCTTAAGGATTTAATAGCAAGGTCTTATAAAAATATCAAGCTAAAAGGTGAGAGGCGATATAGAGTTAGTGGGTAAAGATAGCTGATGAAAGCTGTGAGAAATTATGGGTGGTTTTTTAAGTCAAGGCAAAGAGGGGGAGGGATTTTAGGCCCTCCCCCCATTAAGGTCTTACCTCACCTCCAGATCCACTGCCCAGTCTGAGCCAGGATAGTAGGATGGGGTGTCCAGGTCCCAGCCGGTATCAGAGTTATAGGTCGTAGATGGCACCCTCTTTCTTGAAGGTCTTTGTTCTGATTGTTGCTGTGAAGAAGGGGAAAATAGTATTGATTTTAGTGGTAACATGTTTTATATAGTATAGTAGATAACGGCGTGCATGGCAGGGAATATATGTTACGGCCAGCCAAGGAGGTATGTATGGGAAGGAACGGAAAAGGATGGTTTTTGTTGTTTGCTCTCATCTTTCTTATCTCGTGTGCCCACACCTCACCTGAGGCTGAATCTCCAAGGAAGAGAGGTAAGGCCAGGAAGGGGGAGCACCAGGTAAAGGCTAAGAAGCCCCTGACAGCTGAAGAGGAGCTTAAGCAGGGGGACCACCACCTGGCCAGGGGTGAGGTGATGGGTGCAGTTATCCATTATCAAAACGCCCTGGAGAAGGACCCCTCTCTGGCCAAGGCCCATCTGCAGATGGCCAAGGCATACGGCAAACAACGCAGGATGGGCCTCTACGAGAAGGAGCTTCAGGAGGCGGTAAAGGTTGATCCTGAGCTGGCTGAGGCCCGCTATCTTTTGGCCTCCTGGTATTTCACCTCTGGGCGCAACAAGGAGGCCCTGGCGGAGTCGGAGGTCCTCATTAAATCAGATCCCGAAAACGAGAAGTACCGGCTCTTTCGTGTAATGATCTATGATGCCACAAAAGACTATAAAAAGGCCATCGAGGACCTGGGATATCTTGTAAAGGTCCACCCACAAAAGGCACAGTATCTCCTCTCCCTGGGGGCGATGTATCGAAGGGCAGGGGATGAGAAGAAGGCCAGGAAGTATCTTCAGAAGGTAAAGGAGGTTGCACCCAAGAGTTTTGAGGCAAAGATGGCCGAGGAGATGCTGCAAGAAGGGAAGGAGAAGAAAAAATGAGGGAGAACAAGCTTTTGATTGTCTTCTTCGTCTCAGCAGGGGTACTTTCCTTTCTTCTTTATCGGGCAGTGGTCAAGGCCCCGTCACACAGAGAAACGCATCCGAAAAAGGCTAACGTGGTACAGAAATCGCCCCACCAGGAGAAGGATGCCAAGAAAAAAGCGAAGGTGGAGATTCGAAAGAGAACCGGCTCAAAGATAAAGGTACAACAATCAGGTAAGGAAGGGCCTTTTGAGAAAACTAAGGAACTCAGCCCAGAGGAGAAAAAGAGGCTGTTTGAAGAGGAGATGAGGGCCAATGTTCCCCCTGACATGAGCAAAGAGGAGCACTTTAAGAGCTCGATGAAGGCGGATCGTTTGGAGAAGATGTCTGAGGAAGAAAAAAAGGAGCTCTTTCTGCGCTCCATGGGGGAGCAGTTGAGTGAGGAGGAACGCCGAGCACGCTTTGAGGGATCCATGGGTATCATAGAAAGGGAATAAAGGAATTATATCGAAAGGTTTATGGAAAAAGAGGGCTGATCAAATGGGGGTCACATATATAGATGGTAAAGTTGTTGGACCAAAGGGGGAAGAAACGGTAAGGTTTTTGGTTGATAGTGGAGCTACTTACTCCGCACTTCCTGAAGTTGTGTGGAAGGCAATCGGATTGAAACCGAAAAGGAAATTTACCTTTACCCTGGCTGACGGCACCGCTGTAGAGAGGGACGTGTCCGAATGTTACATTCTGCTCCCCCAAGGAGAGAGCCATACACCGATGGTGTTGGGGGAGAAGGGGGATGAGGCCCTGCTTGGTGTAGTCACCCTGGAGATCCTCGGTCTGGTATTTAATCCATTTAACAGGACCCTTCAACCGATGAGGATGTTATTGGTTTAGATAATGACCCAAAGGGGTGAACAAAGAGAGTTATTAGTACAACTGCTGGGGAAATATGGTTCTCAAATAAAGGAGATTTTCCCGAATATGGTGTGTTCTCTGCTTATCTCTTCGGTTCCCAGGCCAAAGGAGGTGTTGGAAGATTGAGCGATTTGGATGTTGCTGTTATCTTGATGAGAGATTGTCAGGGACAGAAAGATTTAATAAGAAGCTCAAAATTATGGATGAACTTTCGGTCCTCTTAAAAAGGGATGATATTGATGTTGTAATTTTAAATGATGCCTATCCTCTCCTTGAGCATCGTATTATAAAAGAGGGAGAGGTCATCTTTTCATCTGACGAAAAGAAGCGCCTTGACTATGAAGTTAAAGCAGTGATGAGATACCTGAACTTTAAACCCTATATAGAAAAATATACCAAAGATACTTTATATGGTAGATAAAGAGAAGCGGCAAGATACATCAAGGAACTAGAGACATACCTTGAGCATGTCAAATAATTGCAGACCGTAAAAAAAGAAAACTTCCTCTCTGGCTGATTTATGATCTAATAGATAGAAAATTACACCCAATAATGCGTCAAGAAAACCAGAGTTAGAGGCTGGAGATAGGAGGCCATACGGCTGCCGGAGAAAAAATCGCTGGGGGAAAGTAAATTAAAATGGAGAGAAAATGGCAGAGGGCTTCAAGGCTTATGAAGGAATGTGCGGCGAACTCTGCTTTGTTCTTCACAGGAGATAAAGAATCGACCCTCCTCCTTGAACTCAGAAAGGGTCTAGATATTCCAATCATATTTGTCGATACAGGGCTTTATTCCGAAGAGCTTTATCATTACCTCAAATTGGCAGAAGAGCACTGGGGATTTAACGCCATTGTCCTCAAGGATGAGAAGGTTGTAGAGGAAAGTACTGCTTTCGGGAAGGAGGAGTGCTATAAGTTACTAAAGGAGAAGGTAGTTGTGCCCTACTTGAAGAAGGAGGAGATTTTTACCTTGATCGAGCCGATGAAAGTTGAAAAGGCAGTAGTGAAGAATGACAAGGTTAAGGAAGTCCACCCCCTCTCCGGATTTTCAGAGCTCGAAATCTGGCAGCTCATAAAGGACCATAATCTGCCCTATTGCTGGCTCTATACCAAGGGATATAAAGACGTCGGTTGTGAACCCTGTTCAAAGTCTGAGACTAGCAAAGAAGAAGACGAAGAAGAAGTTTCAAGGAGGCTTAAATCCCTTGGTTACCTCTGATCTTAAGCTGGTAGCAAAGAGCTCTTCGGTGGCCTTTTGGAGTAGGTTATACGCGCTTGCTCTTCAATACCTAACTGCCCTCATCATCGCCAGGGTCCTCGGCCTCAAGCTGATGGGGTCCTTTTTCCTTGGGTTTGCGATACTTAGCGTGCTTTCTGTCTTTTGCCAGGTGGGTCTGGGAAGTGGCATCTTAAAATTTCTCAGCATTCGGCTCCTGGAGGAAGATTACGAATATGCAAAAAGGATCCTCCTTTTCTCTGTAAAATGCATCCTCGGTGCAAGCCTGGGGATAGCAGCCGTGACTTACATCTCCAGAAATATGCTTTCCCTGCACGTTTTTGCCGATCCTGATCTCAAACTGGTGCTCCTCTTCATAGCTGCTACCATTCCCTTTTACTCCCTCTTCCTTTTCTCTATTGAGGCCTTAAAGGCTTTCAAGAGGATCGGCTCGCTTGTGGCGGTCCAGCACCTCCTCTTCCCGACGGTTCACCTCCTGCTTCTGGTGGTCCTTTTCGGGATGGGTTTGAGGTTGAGTTCACCTCTAATCTCCATCCTTCTGGCTACTGTCCTATCGGTTGCGGCCTTTTTGTCTTTGTTCAGAAAGGTACTCCTACAGGGTGCATATAATTCCGGACGTGCTCTTGATGCCCGTGAGATCTTCAGCGTATCAATTCCCCTCTATCTTGCATACATCATGGCCCTTTTGACTTCCTGGACAGATACGCTGATGCTGGGAATATTTAAAACCTCACAAGAGGTTGGCCTTTATACCGCTGCGGCAAAAACGGCGGTCTTTGTGGCTTTTCTCCTTACTGCTGTAAACTACATCATGCCTCCGTTGGCTGCTCAACTCTATGAAAGAGGAGAAAAGCTAGAGCTTGAATCTCTTGCCCGCCGAACGGCCCGGTGGAACCTCATCTTTTCGGTTACAGTAACGATGGCCTTTGTGCTCTTTGGGAAGGAGATCCTCTCCTTGTTCGGCCATGAATTCGTTATTAGCTACATCCCCCTCCTATTTCTCTCTCTTGGACAGGTGGTAAATGCTGGTGCAGGTTCCGTGGGTTATATCCTCGCCATGACTGGATTCCAGAAGATCTTGACCTATATAGCTACCTTCTCAGCCATTTTAAATGTGCTTCTGAACGCCTTACTGATCCCCCTTTTCTCCATAGCAGGTGCGGCCCTGGCCACAGGTTTCGTTATTGCCCTGGTAAATATTCTCAATGCGTACTTTGTCACAAGGCGTGTAGGCATAGTACCTTACGCAGATACTATCCCCAAGGCAACAGGGTATCTTCTGATGGCAGGAGCTATCTCCTTTGCGGCAAA